>JBCDDV010000082.1:0-7776 GCA_039180145.1 Cyanobacteria bacterium P01_G01_bin.49
ATATCGTCAATGGCAATATTCTGGGCCTTTGCCTTTTCTCGGTCGATGGACATGGTAATCAGAGGACTATCAAAGGTAAAAGTCGTAAAGGTTAAACCAATTTCTTCTCGTTCGTTCGCTGCTGCCATTACCCGTTGAACATTATCAATCAGAGCATCCATGCCTCTTAATTGACGATCTTGGATAAAAATCTCAGACCCATCAAAGCTACTTAACCCATCCACAGGGGGAGCATTGGTAGCAAATACCCTTGCCCCCGATATTTGTTGAGCAAAGGCTTGATTCAGGGTTTGAATCAGACCAAAAGCTGATTTTTTGGGGCCTGTCCTTTCTTGCCAGGGTGTCAGTTTAACGAAGGTTAGGGATTTATTGGCATTTTGCCCTTCAAAGGAAAATCCTGTGACCGAGATGACGTGATCTAAAACTTCATCGGCATAGGGCATGGTTTGCACAATCTTAGTAGTTTGTTGAGCAATTTGGTAAGTGTAGTCTAAAGAAACCCCTGGTGGGGCTTCGGTAATTCCGAAGAAATAGCCCTGATCTTCAGCAGGAATAAAGCCTGATGCCATTGTGGTGTAAATCCACCAAGTCCCAATTAATCCCCCCACAAATACAGCCATAACGATTACTTTAATATGGGTAAGAAAGTTAATCAAGCGTCCATATCCTTGCCGAATTAACTCAAAAACCTGGTTAAACCAGCGAAAAAACGTTGCCAAGGGGCCATGTTTTTCTTCGGGTGGCTCTAACAAAATAGCTGACATTGTCGGGGAAAATGTTAAAGCATTGAAAGTCGAAATTAGGACTGCAAAGATGATAGTCAAGGCAAACTGACGATAAACAATGCCCGTTGTCCCTGGAAAAAAACAAACGGGGATAAACACTGCCATCAAGACTGCTGAAGTGGAAACAGTTGCCCCAAATAACTCATCCATCGAGTCCATGGCTGCTTGCATGGGACGCATTCCTTGGGCTAACTTGCTAGCAACTGCTTCTACAATGACGATGCCATCATCTACCACTAACCCTGTTGCTAAAACACAAGCAAAGAGGCTTAACTGATTGAGGGTATAACCAAAGGCATTTAAGCCAATCATCGCCCCTACCAAGGCAACAGGAATAGCAATGCCAGGAATAACAGTGGTACGCCAGTCTTGGAGAAAGATAAAGATGACCAGGATAACTAGGGCGATCGCTTGCACTAAGGTGATCATCAAATCATTGAGGGAGGCATTAACAAATAGGGTGTTATCTAAGCCAATAATTACCTTTAATCCAGGGGGAAAACTCGCTTCCAACTCAGCCATTTTAGCTTTAGCGGCTTCTGCTGTTTCTAGGGCATTCGTCCCTGGCAACTGGTAGATTAAGAAGACAACCCCAGGATTACCATCTATCTCTGCCAATGTGTTATAGTTTTCCATGCCCAATTCTGCATGACCCACATCCTTAATGCGGATCAGCGTCCCATCTTCCCCGACTTGCACCACCATATTTTCTGCTTCTTCTGCGGTGGTGAAGCGTCCTTGAACTCGTAAGGGAAACTCAAATTGTTGTTCTGTTGGAGCAGGACGTTGTCCAATTCTCCCTACTCCCACATCAAAATTCTGCTCATTAATACTTGAGACAACATCTAAAGCAGTCAGTCTTCTAGCAGCTAGTTTATCGGGATCGAGCCAAATTCGCATCGCGTACTTTGCCCCGCCATTGAGACGAACTGAGCCGACTCCTGGTAACCCTTTTATTTCATTCCAGATATAGCGATCCGCATAATTGTAGATAAAGTTTGTATCGTAAAGATACTCTCCATCTGCTCCTTTTTCTGAGTAAAATCCATAAACTAGAGTAATACTAGGGGACTGCTTATCGGTTTGTACCCCTGCTTGGTTGACCACTGAGGGCAAAGTAGATTGTGCTTGAGCAACTCTGTTTTGAACCAAGACTTGGGCTGTGTTACGGTCTGTTTCAGTGGGAAAGGTAACGTTAACAGTAACATTGCCCGTATTATCAGTAAAAGAGTCAATCCATCTAACTTGTTCAGTTCCGTTAATTTCTCGCTCTAACACCGTGGTAACGTTATCTTCTGTCGTTCTCGCATCAGCACCAATATAGTTGGCTGTTACTGCTACTTTTTTCGGTGCAATTTCAGGTAATTTATCCAGAGGCAACAGAGCCATGGAGATTGTCCCTAACAACACAATGACAATGGTACAAACGGTACTTAAGACGGGTCGTTTGATAAAAGCATTTGATAGGGATAATAACATAATCTTTAGCCAGTAAAAGACCCATAAAAATTTGGTTTAATATCATTTAAGATCTATCATATTACTGATAAGATTAGTGTAGCAAAGATCTTGGCTAAAATTTCAGCTTGAAATAATTTTTTTCGTTAAAGAAGGTGTTTGTAATTGTCTGAACTTCCAAACTTCTAACCCTCTAAACGTTTCTGTTTATGATAGCAATTCCCCTGTCGTATAAATTTTACAAACTGTGAAGGGAGAGGCTTGAAACCGAAATGTTTAATGTTCGGTCAACTTCCTAAAATAACAGTAGGAGATATAATCTTCATGATTAGTTCATCGTTTGATGGATTATTATTAGTTGATGGGATTCGGCAAGCTTTCTCAGGACAAACCAGCTTGACTAATTGGAGATAAGCTAGTGATTAATGTCGTACAGATCACAGTTGTAATTCCTCGTTTGAGCAGTGATTTCGTGTTCACCATCTTGGTCTTCGCTGATTATTGAAGTGTATAAGGAATACTTAAGAATTTGCTGTTGTAAATATACAGAAATTAATAGCGATTATTCTCCTCGATTGTTGCGATTAATATCGCAATCTTGCTAATTGTTGTCTTTTTGAATGATATCATTCTCAAATTTAGCCGAAAATATCTCCTTAGACGTGACTTCGGGGTTAGAAGTTAGAAGTTAGGAGTTATTATTTTTCTCAACGATCTAATCAGGGTTTAAGACTTCTTGCTGGTTGTTTATTGTTCAAAAATTTCCTTTTGTCGAACTCAGGTTCCTTAGAGGCGATCGCGACAGAGATAGGGATGAGCCGCTTTTGATATAGTATTAAGTTAAAGGTGTTGAACACCCGTCTACTTTATCTAAGTTAATCACCTTATCCTAATTTTGCTCGTGAATTTACCAAAAATTAGTTTAACGGATAATTTAGGATGTGATCTAAATCAAATTAAGAAATAACTAAATTATGACCAACAGAAATGACCTCTCTAATGAAAGGGGTGTAGAATCCTCTTCCATAGAGCAAAAGCTTGAGCAAATTATGGCTCAACTAAACCAATTTCAAACTAAACTAGATCGCCTAACAAATTTATCAGAACGAGTTGAAAATCTAGAAGAAAAACAGTGGCGAGTGAGCGATCTTTATCGTTACCAACATCTACAAAACCTACTTAAAGAAGGAAAGTGGCTAGAAGCTGATAAAGAAACCAGTCGGCTAATTTTAGTAATCTCTGGGGAAACCGATATCGAACTGCTGCGTCCTGATAAAGTGGAAAATCTTGACTGTAGTGAACTACAGGTAATTGATAGGCTATGGCTCAACCATAGCAGTAATCGCTTTGGCTTTAGTGTCCAGGTAAAAATCTATCAAGAACTAGGGGGATCAATCGAAACAATCATCAAGCAAGATCAAACCATAGTCGAACGATGGGGCGATCGCCTAGAATGGCGCAAAGATGGTAAATGGCGCAAATGTAGCGACTTAGAATACTCTCCCAAAGCACCTAACGGCGGACTTCCCGCTCAGTGGTGGAATTCTCCTTATGGCTCAAAAATGACTAATTATTTTTTGGGTAGATTGCTGCGTTGTGGACTGTAAATCCTATAAATTAAGACTTATTCAATTCCCTAGGTTGAAACAGGAATTAAACAGCAACCTTTGTCTAGGTTGGCGTAAGTTTTATGAAGCAGTCAAGAGTGAGTTCTCTCAGTCGCCGAAAAGCAAACGTATATTCGGATGAAATCCTTGTTTCTCGGCTAATTATTTAGTACATTTAAACTATGATATAAAGTCTTGCAAGATATTGGTCGTTTGAATTCTTAAGAAGGACAGATTATCTTGGGTGCGGCAATTCTTGATGATATTTTGGGTATTTTGACATACTAGCGATCGCTAATGTTCAATGATTGGTCATCATTAATTTGCTTTTCGGAGAGTGACAGAATAGGGGTAAGTGCATAAAATCGTCAATCCCATCCTAAGCAACAGGAGAAGATATTAAGGAGAAGACGATTTATGTTTGCCAGAATTCCCGCAGCAAAAATGCACTGGATACGTTGGAGTTTAGCCATTGGTTGGCTATTGTTGATCACTTCGATGTTTTACGATCCCGTTTCAGCTTTGTTAACGGAACCTCAGCAATTCTTTGGCCCAAAAACCGTAGATGCTTGTTTTGAATTTCAAGGGCAATGTCTTCGATTAACTCCCTATCCTTTAGGGGCAAGAATTTTTTGGGGGATGGTGGTTCCTGCAGCAATCATTATTTTAGTTCTTTTTGGACACGAAGCTTGGCGAAGAATTTGCCCCTTATCCTTCTTTTCTCAAATTCCCCGCGCTTTGGGATGGCAACGTAAACGGTTAGTCAAGGAAAATTATTGGTTACATCGCAACCATCTATACTTGCAATGGGGTTTGTTATTTTTAGGATTAAATTTTCGCTTACTCTTGGTTAATTCAGATCGCTTACTATTGGGAATTTTTCTGATTTTTACTATCTTATCAGCGATCGCAGTTGGCTTTTTGTATGGCGGAAAAAGTTGGTGTCATTATTTTTGTCCCATGGCCCCAGTGCAGATGATTTATAGTGAACCGAGTGGACTTCTAACCTCTGAAGGTCATACAAAACCTCCGATGTCCATTACTCAGTCCATGTGTCGTAATATTGATGAAAATGGGCAAGAAAAGAGTGCTTGTGTTGCTTGTCAATCTCCCTGTATGGATATTGATGCTGAGAACGCTTATTGGAGTAAAATCAATCAAGGCGATCGCAAGTTACTTTACTACGGCTATCTGGGTCTGGCTATCGGTTTTTATGTCTATTTTGGTCTTTATTCGGGGAATTGGCGTTTCTTATCTGGAGGCGTTTGGAACGAAACTAATCAATTAGCAACCCTTTTTTCACCAGGTTTCTATATTTCAGGTCATCCCATTCCTATTCCTAAAATTCTCGCCGTTCCTCTAACTTTGGGCTTTTGTTCTGGTGCAACCTATTTTATTGGAATACGTATGGAAAAAGCTTACAAGCGTTACAATCGGTTGTTTAAGCGTCCCTTAGTTCTAGAACAAGTTCACCATCATTTATTTACAATCTTTACCTTTATATCCTTTAATTGTGTCTTTTTCTTAGGAGTTCGTCCCACTCTAGGATGGGTTCCTCTGAACGGACAAAATGTGATTACTTGGGCAGCTATCTTAGTTAGTGGTTTGTGGTTGATGAAAGCGTGGCGACGTAGTTTACATCAATATTCCAGAGAACGGGATAGTCATTTGTTACGTCGTCAACTGAGTAAAATGACCATTGATTTTTCAAAACTTCTCGATGGTCGTGCATTAGAAGATTTGAATGCCGATGAATTATATGCCTTGGCAAAAGTGCTACCTGGTTTTACTCATCAATACCGTTTGCAAGTTTATACAGGGGCCATTAAAGAAGCGATCACCCAACGTCGTGTCAGTGCTAATGGTAGCTTCAAGGTATTTCATACCCTACGGCAAGAATTAGGTATTGATGAAGACGAGCATTGGAATAGTTTAGATCAACTTTGTCAAGAAAACCCTGAATTATTTGTTCCTCATCTGGGACAGATCTCCGATGCTGAATTGACCGTCCGTCGTCCCATTAAGGAGATTTCCTCTCCCTCTCATCCAGATTTAACCATGCAACGCCCCTTTGATGCTAAAAATGGTCAAAATTTCTCGGCTTTGAGCGGGTTCTTTGATTCAACTTCAAACAGTACAGATCAAACGATTCAGCGTCCTTTGTCATTAAAGAAAACTTCTCAAAATCCTTCTAAGGGTAAGGTTTCGTCTGATGCTGATGCAACTCAGCAAAGACCGTTTCCTAAGAAAAACTAAGGGTTACGGCACTATAGCATTACGCGTTCTTAGAATAGGCAATGGTAAGCTGGGATTGAGTTTGAGATTTTGGCAGTATCCTAACTTTGATGCGTAGTGCTATATCACTCAATGTAAAGAATAAGGCGGTTTCTAGAGAATTATTCATCTTAAGGTCATCAGAAATGTTTGTTTGGATACCCCTAGCTTTAGATATGGAGAGGAAAAACAAACCAGTAAAGTAACTGGAGTGCAGCGACATCGGCATATTTAATAACTAGGCTTTACAAGGTAATTAATTCGCTATATATTTTAAATACAGTGAATTAGATTCGACTATGTACGCCACCCAAAAGAATCAACTCAGAAGACTCAGTAAGCAGGAATTTAATGCTTTGCTTGCTTTGACTCGCTTGAGCAAGAATCTTTTTAATGTGGCATTGTACGAATGTAGGCAGTATTTCTTTTCTGAAAGAAAACGCCTGAGCTATGAATCTAACTACCACCTTTGTAAATTGAATGAGAATTATCGGTTGCTTAATACCGACATAGCTCAACAAACTATGAAAGTGGTAGATAGAAGCATGAGATCTTTTCTTAGCTTGCTGAAAGCTATATCTATTGGGCGTTGCGAACAAAGACCACAACTGCCTAGATACCTCGACAAAGAAGGATACTTCCCTCTGATTATTCCTAGAATCAAACTTAAGGACGGATACTTTGCAGTACCAATGTCTCGCGAGTTTAAAAAGGAATATGGCGAGGTTAAAATTCAACTGCCAGAAAGACTTAAAGATAAGAAGATTAAGGAGGTACGAATACATCCAAAATACTCGGCTCGATGGTTCGAGATTGAGTATATTTATGAAGATGAAAAAAAAGCAATACGAGTAAAGCTAGTTTCTATGACCGAGATGAGATGCCTGTTTACAACGCTGACAACCCCACCAAATATAAGTTTTCTGGTAGAAGAATAAAACGCGGATTGTATAAAACAAAGGATAAACATCTCTGTAACTCTGATATTAATGGTAGTGCTAATATTTTGGCTAAATGTATGCACAGACTCCCTTGGGAGCGAGTGAGTAGCGGGTTTTTGGTAAACCCTCTAAGGATAACTATCACTTAGGAATCCCCTGCGTTCACGTATGGGGTGCGATTCGTTCCTACGAAATCCTCTTTAGAGGAGGGATGTAGGGCTTTTCAGTTAAGTAACCAACAGGTTGAGTTCGCACTTTAATCCTTAACTGAAATGATAACTTGAGTTCCATCAAAGTGAGGTTAGTATCCTAGAAAACCAAGTCTTTGCGCCCTTGTGCGGGGTTGAAAACACACAGCGTCCCTCTTGGCGACAAGAGAGAGAAGTTTCCCCTAAATCTGGGATGACAACCCAGATTTAGAAGCGGGAGTGAAAACGGACAGAGCGACAATTGCTGAAAACGTCTAACCGTGAGTAAGAGTCTCATAAGCGACCTGGACTGAGATGACATCAAGGAAAAGGAAATCGTGGGGTAGAAAAACGAATCATCTAATAAACGGTCTTAAAAGGACGCAGCAGGGGTCATAAGCTATATAATACCAAATCCGCTCTTTCGACACCTTTTATCCAGTCTGTAGTTCTTCTGGATCAGGCCACCAATGGTAATTAGTCAGAGCAGCAATTTCTTCAGTCATAGTTGAGAGAATTCGAC
>JBCDDV010000083.1:0-7763 GCA_039180145.1 Cyanobacteria bacterium P01_G01_bin.49
AATTGAATCCTTTTGTCAAAAAAATCTCTTGCTCAACTTCTTAAAAATATCTCCAAATTCGGGACATCTACCCAACAAGAGTTTTCACTCGACTGATGGGTTAAATCCATTAATAGCTGAGAATACACTCCCTCAGATAGAGAAGGAACTAAAGACTGATTTTGCTTAATACTATCTACCCACTGATCCACCACTCGAATAAAAGGGGCTAATCGTCCATCAGTAAACACTTGAGGAAATGCTAAACGTTTAGGAATTTCGATTTCTGTTAATCCTTTACCAGCAGAGGCAGCTTGCAAGTGAAAGCCATGCACATAATCTTTGAGATTATCACTGCCCAATACTAAGGTTCCGCGATCGCCATAGACTTCTAGCCAATGACCCCGTCCATTATAAGTTACCGAACTAATGGAAAGTTGCACAGGGGTGCCATCTGCTAATTCCAACATAATTAAACAGGTATCATCAGCATCAACCGGCTTTAATTTGCCATTTTCTAACGGATCTGGCCGTTCTTTGATAGCACAAATTAACTGGGCGCATAACCGTTTAACTGGGCCAAATAACCAATGGATATAGTCAAAAGCATGGGAACCGACAGCCCCCAACGCACCACCACCACGATCTTTACGAGCATACCAGTTCCACCCCCGTTCTGGGTTAGCACGACTGGCGACTAACCAATCAATTTTAATTAAACGCGGTTGTCCGACATATCCTTGTTGTAAATATTCAGACAACAGTTGCCATGCCGGAACATAATGAAATTCAAAATCAGCCGCCGCAATTAACTGGTTTTGCTTAGCTAAATGATAAAGTTCCCTCGTTTCTTGGGCAGACATGGCCATGGGCTTTTCTAGAAGAAGATGTTTCTTGGCATGTAAAATTTGTTTGCCCATCTCGTAATGCAAGAAGGGAGGAGTCGCTAAACTAACAGCGTCAAGATCCTTTAAAGAAAGGAGTTTACCAAAATTATTGAACGCATAAGGAATATTATTAGCATCGGCGATCGCTTTAGCTTTTCCTAAGTCTCGGTTGTACACTGCCACTAATTCAGTTCGAGGATGATGTTGAAATCCTGGAATATGGATAGCTTGTCCGAAACCAGTTCCGACAACAGCGACACGGAGAGGAAAATTCACAGTCATGAGTCTGATTGATAATAAGGAGCTTTTATAACATTACTACTTTCTCCAAAAGTACTAAAAAACATAAAAAAATCAACATAACGAGCAAGAGTTCCCATGCTCAGTTTACGGGATGGGGAGGGATAGCGAGACGATAACTATGATATAATACAGTCATTCGCTTGTTGAAGAATAGATGTCCGAAACCCAGACCATTAGCGTAGCTTGTCAACTAAAGACCAACAAAAAATTATCTAAAGCAATAGACGAAACTTTGTTGGCTTGTGCTTGTGCTTGCGACTGGGTGAATAAAAACACACCTAAAAACCTGACTAACAAGACTGCGATGCAGTCGTTAGTTTACAAGGATGTTAGAGGCAAATTCGGACTATCGGCTAACTTAGCAATACAAGCTATTAGAAGGGTTTGCGCTAATAGAAAAACTACCAAACAAAAAGGAAGTAAGGTGAAACAGTTTAAACCGACTTCTGCCAGTTACGATGCAAGAATATTTTCTTTCATCGAAAAAAGCTGGACTGTTAGCTTAAAACTACTACATAGCCGAGAAAAGTTTGAGTTACTAATAGGGAATTACCAACGACATCTTTTGTCAGGACAAGAACCTACCTCGGCAACTTTGGTTAAGAGAAAAGATGGTAGTTACTACATTCATATCCAAATAGAAAAAGATGTTCCAAAGTTAACCACGACTAAAGAAGTTGTTGGCGTAGATTTGGGGCGCACTGATATTGCCAGTACATCAGAAGGAGAATCGTGGTCGGGGAAACAAATAACAAACACTAGAAATCATTACGCCAAGATGAGAGCAGTTCTTTCTTGTAAAGCTGTGAAAGGCACGAGAACGAGTCGCAGAAGATGTAGACAAATTCAGAAACGGTTGTCAGGCAGGGAAAGAAAATTTCAGTCTTGGGTAAACCACAACATTAGCCGAAAGTTAGTGGATAATGCGGCAGCTAACAAAAAAGCTATTGCCATTGAAGATCTTACAGGGATTCGAGAAAGGACTAATCGAAAACCTAGAAGTAAAAAAGACAAAAGACTAGGTAACAACTGGGCATTTCACCAGTTGAGACAATATCTAAGCTACAAATGTGTTTTAGCAGGAGTAAAGCTAATTTTGGTAAACCCTGCTTGGACATCGAAAACTTGTCACAAATGCCTCCATCTTGGCAATAGAAACGGCAAAAGATTTAGTTGTAGTAACTGCGGTAATAAGTGCGATGCAGACTACAATGGAAGCAAGAATATCGCCGCATTGGGGTCGCTTGTAAACCGACCTAGAGGCACAGGTTTATCGTGCAAGCTAAATTTGGCGGACTTCGGCGGGGGAACCCCGCCAAAGAAATGCCGGGTTGTACAGCAATACCTCCAGCTTAACTTGTTCGATAGCTTAGGGCTACTGAAAGCATCTATCTCAGCGTAGCGGATAGATGTAGTTTACGAAACATTAAGTTATTGCTAGGTGGGGCATTTCACTTGCTTGTACAATAGTGAATGTAATATTGGAAGGGACTTATGAATGAAAATCCGGTATCTACTCAACGTTCTGTTGATAAGGTAGAGATATCTATTAATCTAGATGAAGAAGTATTAGAACAACTAAAACATCTCACTAATGACCCCAGTCGCATTATAGAAACTGCCGTTAAGCAATGGCTACAAGGGGAAAGGGATAGAGATGATGATTTAACCCGTACCTTTCGGCGAAACCCTCCCCTACCGCCTAGGGGTGAGTGGAACGATTAGAATTTTGTGGTATGGCAAGGACAAGAATCAGGAAATTTTCCCAGTTATCGAATACCTTGACTTGCCAATCTCTTTCTAACTGATATACGATACGGCATCAACACGGACTAATTCTTGTATTAGGGACAACTATCTGAGCAGATAAATTTTCCCTGGACTAAATAGCGTCAGAAAATTTAGACAATAATCCATGCAATTTGACCCATACCGCTCTAAAATATTAAGAATTAATACGATGCTAATAAAAACCGAGAGGGATGAAATAAGAAGCCACTATGTATATTGTCCAGATAGCCTCAGAATGTGCTCCCGTGATCAAAGCGGGTGGTCTAGGTGATGTTGTTTACGGGTTGAGTCGCGAACTTGAAAACCGGGGTCACTGTATTGAATTAATCCTCCCAATGTATGATTGTATGCGTTATGACCATATTTGGGGACTCCATGAAGCTTATCGGGACTTATGGGTGCCTTGGTATGGAGGAGCGATCCACTGTACTGTCTTCTGTGGTCGAGTGCATGGACGACTTTGCTTCTTTATCCAGCCTCACTCTGGTGATAATTTCTTCAACCGAGGCCATTATTACGGCGCAGTCGATGACCATTTTCGCTTTGCTTTCTTCAGTAAGGCCGCACTAGAATTTTTGCTCAAGAGTAATAAGCGTCCTGATGTCATCCACTGTCATGACTGGCAAACTGGACTACTGCCTGTGATGTTATTTGAGATCTACAAACATCATGGAATGTCAAATCAACGGATAGCTTACACTATTCACAACTTTAAACATCAAGGCATTGCTGGAGTTGATGTCCTCTCAGCTACAGGATTGTACAATGATCTCTATTACTTGAATTATGATCGCCTCCGAGACAATTTCAACGGCAGTGCCATTAATTTTATGAAAGGGGGCATTGTTTATTCTAACCATGTCAATACGGTATCACCTCACCATGCTTGGGAAGCTCGTTTTGGTAATGAGGGATATGGCCTAGGTCATACTCTCAACCTTCATCATGACAAGTTTAATGGTATTCTCAATGGTTTAGATTACAGAATTTGGAACTCGACAGTAGATGATTATATCCCTGCTCAATATGGAATTGAGGATTTTGAATTAAAAGCTCAAAATAAAAAAGCTTTACGAGAACGGCTATTGTTGCGAGATGAAGATAAACCCTTAATCGCTTACGTGGGTCGTCTCGATAATCAAAAAGGAGTGCATCTCGTACACCACGCTATGTATTATGCTCTAAATCGTAGCGCGCAATTTGTTTTATTAGGATCAGCAACAGCACCCGATATTAATAATTGGTTCTGGCACGAAAAACATCATTTGAATAATAATCCTGATATTCACTTAGAACTTGGGTTTAACGAAGAATTGTCTCATCTCATCTATGCAGGTGCAGATATGATTGTGGTTCCTAGTAATTATGAACCCTGTGGGTTAACCCAAATGATTGCCTTAAAATATGGAACGGTTCCCATTGTTAGGGGTGTGGGTGGACTAGTTAATACTGTGTTTGATCGGGATTATGATCAATCTCATCCTGTTGAAGAACGCAACGGATTTGTTTTCTTCCAAACTGATCCCAATGCTTTAGAGTCTGCCATGCATCGCTCATTAGAATCGTGGTACACTAACCGAGAAGCGTTCTATGAATTTGCTAAGCAAGGAATGCGTTATGATTATTCTTGGAAAAATCCGGGGGAAAAATATTTGAATATGTACGAATATATTCGAGCTTAGTCTTGTTCAAATTCAGATGGGGGGTTAGATTCTGAGTGATAAAAAGGTTTCTTCTCCCTAACCCCTAACACATTAGTTGAACAGTTAGGTTTTACATATTTTTTCTGGCCCTCTGCCAAATCAAGATAAATAGCATCACCGAAACTAAGGCTCCTAAGTTCCATTTAACAGAACTTTTTAGAAGAGCTAGGCGTTGTTTTTTTCGAGTAGTTTCTGCTTGAGTTTGTGTTGTCACTTCATTTTCATCGAGAAAGCGATTAAGTTCTTTTCTAATTTCTTCTAATTGTTGAGTATTTTCGATATTTAGTGAGCGATCTTGGTTGTCCAAGCGGCGTAAAAAACTTTCCATTTCATCCTGCGTTGTCGCTTGCTTAAGTTGCTGCTTAATTTCTTGTATTTGGGTCATCCGTTGCTCAACTTGGGTAGCAATCTGTTTGCTTTGAGCTTGTTCAATCCGTATTGTGTTAACAAGGTTCAAAGGAATGAGTAGAAATAACACCACTGCAAACAACAAGGTTAGCCAGGATAAGATTCGTAAAGTAGGGATTTCCCATGGAGATCGCAATTGTCGTTCACCAAAGAATACCAAGACCAACCCAAGTAAGGGAACGACGATTCGTTCGATAATTGCTCCCATCGTCTGTAATTCCCAGACTGGATTGACAAAATTGGGCGGGATTAGTATCTCAATTAGATCGAAGACAAAAAAGACAAGTAAGCCGTACCCAAGCCAGCGCAGCATTAAAACAGACCTTGCTATTCCCTCATTAAACTGCCAGAGGGTGTCTACTTTGTTATGGGTCAACTCTATTTTCTTATTCAGATTTTCTACTATTTCGTCAGTCAAATTTATTTTTTGATTATGAGCATCTCTTTCTGATCGAAGCATGAGCTTAATATTAAAGTTTTAAGTAAAATGCTAACGTTAAAAGTTGCGTTTCGGGAAGTTGTTATGCCACCAGTCATACCAGAATCCCCAAGCTTTTTCTAATACTTGGTAAGCAGAATTAGAATCCCCTTGGTTGACGGGAATAGACAGGTGAGTCCAAAGGCAGCGGTAATCTCGTAGAGGTTCATGACCCAGTAGAACAGGCAAAAAGCGGCTGAACTTGAGGTCATCTGTGTAGCGGTTTTGAATGAACTGTTGATAAGTGATGGCACTAGGACCGCGAGGATTGATGCAGGCTCTTAAATAAGCCTGCTTCTCCTCTATTCCTATCATGTAGAAGCCTGTTTCTGGTTTGTGTCTCATGATCGCGATAGGGTCGTTAGAAGATGGGAGACGGGAATCGTATGCTCGAAAAAGGGTTTCGTTAGGATGGAGATAAGGGACATAATGCATAGCGATCGCCAAATTCAAATCTTTCTGGCGATATTCGTAGCCTCTGCCTTGAAAAGAACGACCTTTCAATAAATCTGTTGGGACATCATTGTCTTGCAACTGCCATCCAGGTAAAGGAATTTTTTCAGGAAAGGTGAAGGAACTAACAGGAACTTTTTTGGTAGTTGGAACGACAAATGATTTACCTAAAACGAAGAGGGTGCTACCAAGCGTAAACGCCAGAATGGAATTACGGACTTTACTCCAAAAACTCAAGATCGTTTTTTACCCTTTATTCATTTGATTTAAGAGGGATTTATATTGCTTTTTTTGGTCACAGAAAGGAATTTTTTCCAACAAACTCTTCTTTCCTTGCTCTGTTTTTGACACTTCCCGACTCTCAAGTTGCAGCAAAAAGTAACAAAATAAGCCGAACAGAATCACAGAAATCAGAGAGAAGACTAGAGATCCTTCTCCTGTGTGCCAGAGGTTGAGAGCTTTCTGATTGTGGGCGTTGGCGAAAATGGCTAGCAAGACTACCCGAAAGCCATTGACAATAAAAGCAATGGATATAGCCACTAAAGGAACGATGATTTTTTTCTTCAGTCCTTCAAGGGGAAACATTACTAGGAAAAGTACTGCCAAACCTAACAGGTGCAAAATCGCACCAAACCCAGAACAGCTGATAGTCACATTGACTCCTCCATTAGGAAGTAAGACCTCAGTTCCTTGACGGTAAACATCAAATCCGGCATACCAGAGGATTAAGGTAGCGAACTTGGCACTCAAGAAGGAAATATCAATGATCGGCTCTAAGAAAACTTCAGGAAGACGGAGGAAAAAGAGGACAGTTAACTCCCGCCAATATTGATTTAATCCCTTGAAGCCAGAAGCGAGTAAACCTAAAGCCAGAAAGGAAAGAAACGGGAAAACGCCCAAAAAAGAGGGAGTGGGCAAGGTTAGACTTCTAATTAAGAGGATCGCAATCATTAATAAACCCAAAAAGCTCGGAAAAAACCCGCTTTTGAGTTTTAAACGATGGCGCTGGTTCCACACCGAGGAAGTGACAGCTAACCAGAACAGGAGGCTAAGAGCAAAGGAACTACTGTTGCCACTACGATAGCTAAGGGTTAAGTGAATGGCAAGTAAGCCAGATCCTGTTGCTAATAAACAGAATTGAGAGCTTGTCAAAAAGCTGGTTGAAGGAAGTTGGATGGCTTTCATGGCTGTCTAGAGGAGGAGTTGGATGGTACTTTTACTCAACTAAGCTGTGATTTTTTCCTTGTTCTTCGTCTTGTCGTATTTCCGCTTGAACAAGCCACCGAAACCAAATGCTATACCAGTACCTAGAATAGTGAAGGGTTCAGGAATGTCTTGAGATGCAGTACTATTGCTACCATAGGAGACGCCTTCACTACCAAAACCAATCTCCTCTGTAGAGAATGCGATCGCTAGTTCTCGATCTTCTGTAGAATTAGAGAAGGAGTTCAAGTTAGATTGAATATTATTATTTAAAATAGAGGATTCTTGTCTCCTAGAGCCAGTATCCCTATTCACCCTATTTACAACAATTTCAAGGTTGCCTGAATTGGAATCTTGGGTATAGGCAGTTTGCTCTTGCAATTGTTCGGGATCAACATTTTCATCATAGTCTAGGCCGCTCGTGCTAATGACGGTTCCAACAATTCCCAAGGAATTGTCGATAATGCCACTTATACCAGAATAGAGATCAGCGAGAGAAGAGCTAACGAAACCACCGTTCATGGACGTAAAACTGATTTGACCTAGACCGGTATCTTC
>JBCDDV010000084.1:0-7730 GCA_039180145.1 Cyanobacteria bacterium P01_G01_bin.49
ATCGGCTAGGGTGGCTGCTTGGTTGGCGTTGGCGGCAACTGCTTCAATGGAGTGAGACATCTGCTCAACTGATCCCAAGGTTTTACGGGTGGCTTCTGCTTCTTGAATGGCTTGGTAAGCTAGTTGTTGAATGGATTGTTCGTTTTCTCCTAACGAAGAACTTACCTTGGTACTGGAGTCTTTTACCTGAACTGCAGTGTCTTTGAGGTTGTCAATGATGGCGTTGAATAAGTCAGCGACGGTACTCATTTCCATCGAACTTAAGCTCGCCCGAACGGTGAGATCTCCATCTAATGCCCCTTCTACTTCATCTACCAATTGATAAATCTCTTGTTCGAGCTTTTCTTTCTCTTGTTTGTGTTCTTCTGCTACGGTTGCTTGCTCTTTAATTAGGGTGTTAACCTGTTTGACGAGGTTGTTGAAGTTATTGGCTACGGTTTGGGTTTCTTGAGTTCCTTGTAATTCTGCTTGAACGTTTAAGTCGCCGTCTGCTACCTGTTGGGCTTTATTTGCTAATGTTGCTAGGGGTCGGGACAGATTTCGCGCTAACAAGAGGATTACACCAGTTGCCAAAAGTGCTAAGACAATAGAAGTTGAAGCAAAAATGACCGCTATTTTATCTCCTGCTTTAGCGATTTCTGCTTTCTCGACAGACATTGTTGCTAAGAAGTTAGTATCGGGAATGGAGACAATTTTGAAAAATCTTCCTTGACTTCTAAAGGTTAGAATTGGTAAGTCTGCTTTCTTTTCTGATCCTTGTAACTCAACGTTAGAAATTCCCTTGATTTCTTGCAAACTTGATACCGCACCTTCAATATTTCCTGCAGATATAGCCTCAGTAAAAATCTTGGCAACTTCTGCTACGGGTTCACCACCAATAATTGGTTCAGATTGACTTGAACTTTGACTGGTCAGGGTATTTAAGATGTTGCCTGTTTGTCCGTCAATAATTTGTAGTGCTTCAGAATCAGAAAGTTTGATTCCCACAGAGGCTGCTAAAGTTTCTTCTAACCCAGCCGTTGATACACTGACTTTTGCCACGCCAAGGACTTTGTCAGAATTAGGATTGTTAAGGGGACTAACGGTTTCAATTACAATTGTTTCGGTTGAGTCATCAAAAGTTGATCCTAATACTTGTTGTCCTTTTTCTCGCCCAATTTGCCACCATTCTTCATCACTCTGGACAAAGTCAGAGCTAGGGGAACTATAAGCGATATTAAACCCATTCTCCTCTGTTAAGATAACCTCAGCAATGTCTTGAGTCTTCGTCATTGCTTTGAGATAATTATTCAGTGTTTGGTTAGGTGTCAGTAATTTGTTACTTGCAAATTGTTGTTCTACTTGTTCAATGTTCTTGTTCAGTAATCCTTGAGATTGGACTTGCTCAGTGCCAGATTCTATTGCCTCAATGACTAAGGGGTTAGCTTCAAGTTGATACTTAATATCTAAGGCATCTTGCAAAAACTTATTGGCCATTTCCCTACTCAGAATAGCTTGTTGCTCAATTTCGATTAACTTTTCTTCCTCAGCTTGACGCTGAGTGATATTAATCCCGATCGCACTGGCAACTAGCAGAGGAATCAATGTTGTTGGCAAAACAGTCATCAATAATCGACGACGCAGAGTCCCTCTTTGTTTAACTTTATAAACTGGGGTTTCCGCACTAACTTGAGGCGTTGTGACTGACTGAGAACTTAAGTTAGTATCTTGCTCAGAGGGATTTTTGGGAGATGGGTTGAGGAAGTTGTCGTGAGTAGTCATGATTTTTTATAGAAATTTACTTGGTAATATTTGATAAGAAAGTTCGTAGGAGAAGAATTTAAAGGGTTTGTTTCTCTTCAAGAGATTTTTTGATGATAGTTTCCATCTCTAAAACCAATAGCTGTTGTTCTTTCTCAATTACATATCCACGCAGATAAGGAGTTAAAGTGACAGGGAAATCTCCCTTTGTATTCTCCTGAACAGATTTCAGTTGATCGGAAATAATACGAGAAATACCTTGTACTTGGTTAACAGCCATGCCAAGGAAGAGTTCTTGTTTGCCAGATGCTTGTTGGGGAACCAACTGAGAAACCCGAACTACCACAATGTGATACTGTCGTGTATACGTTGAAAGAGGAGATAGTCCCATTAGTTGCCCTAAGTCTATCACGCAAAAAATCTTGTCCCTAGAATTCATTAACCCGATCACTGATGCCGACATACTAGGAATAGGCGTAATTTGTTCTGAGGGAACTAATAAAGATTCTTGTACATATTCCATTGAAAATAAGGCTGATATTTCAGTGGTTAACTGAAAGCGGAGATAGCGATCGCCTGGAAGTTGGGTTGATTCAAATAGTTGGGGTAGTAGTTCTTGGAGTCTCGAAAGGGGTGTGGTTGACATGATTTTATTGGGGAGTAGGGGAGGCAGGGGGGAGTAGGGGAGGCAGGGGGGAGTAGGGGAGAAATGCTTACATTCTAATCGCCTACACTCCTGTTGCGTAGCACGGGCTTTGCCCGCCCTCCTAAACTTCTGAACTTCTATACTCCTTACGAGATCGCTTCTCGCACGGCATTAATCAGTTCTTCAGAGGTACAAGGTTTGACAAGATAAGCTTTAACGCCTTGCTTTAATGCCCACATCTTATCAACGTCTCGACTTTTGGCAGTACAAGCAACCACAGGAATATTGGCTGTATCTGGATTTTTTCTTAGTTTGCGGCAGAGATCTAAACCGCCCATTTCTGGCATCATCCAATCAGTGACAATGGCATCAGGTTTACTGTCGGTAACTTTTTTGAGTGCTTCTTGACCATTGATGGCAGTAACTACGCTGTAACCTGCTTGGGTAAGATATTGGCTGATCAGATCGAGTTCAGCTTGCATATCATCGACTACTAAAATTTTGCTCATTTTTATTTCTTGGGGTGTCTCGACTTAATTAGGTTAGGGAACTATATTGTTTACATAGTTAATGTACCCACAAACGTCGGTGAATTTTTATTTTTTATATTAGTTAACAAAACTTCGGTAATTATGCGTAATTGTAGGCAGTAATACTTTTAGAAACCCAACGCTAACCCATCGGAACGAGGTTCAGACGCAGCAACAAGAATTCCCTCGTGTTTTAAAATTATTTGACCTTTGCCAAACATTGTTTCTGATCCTAATACAATATTGTGGTCTTTTTGGCGTAGTCCTTCGACAATTTCAGGATCTATACTCCTTTCTAAAAGTATGCTTTTTCCTTCCATGAATCGCCATCTAGGAGCATCTAAGGCAGCTTGAGGATTCATTTGATAGTCCACTAAATTGACGACCGTTTGCAGGTGTCCTTGTGGTTGCATCGGCGCACCCATAACCCCAAATGAACCGACAGGTTTTCCGTCTTTAGTTAAAAATCCTGGAATAATTGTATGAAAAGGACGCTTATTTGCAGCAATTTGATTAGGATGATCTTTTTCTAACGTAAATCCTGCTCCTCGATTATGCAAAGCAATTCCTGTGTCGGGAATTAAAATGCCACTGCCAAATCCATCATAATTAGATTGAATAAAGGATACCATTAATTCTTGATCGGCGGTACATAAGTACACGGTTCCTCCTTTAGGAATACCCGGATTTGCCAAAGGAATCGCTTGATTTTGGATTAAATTTTGACGCTGTTTTGCATAAGTTTTATCTAATAATTGCTTGTCAGAAGCTTTCATATGATCAGCATCACCGACGTGAGCATAAACATCAGCAAAGGCTAGTTTCATGGCTTCAATCTGATAGTGAAAGCTTTCTACTGAGTCACGGGGATATTTTTCTAATTCTAATCCTTCTACAATATTTAAAGCCATTAAAGCCGCAATTCCTTGAGTATTAGGGGGCATTTCCCATACTTGTAATTGTTTATACTGAGTAACAATCGGATTGACCCATAAAGGTTGATGATTGGCTAAATCAGAACTTGTTAAATAGCCTTCTGTGTCAGCCGCAAAATTGCTGATTTTTTCTGCTAGTTTTCCCCGATAAAAACTTTCTCCTCCGGTATTGGCAATGTCTTTTAATGTGGCTGCATGAAACAAACTTCCCCAAATTTCTCCAGATTTTGGGGCGCGATTTTTTGGAAAAAAAATGTCTTTGAAGGGTTGAAATTCTGCTTCTTGGAGAGAAAGATAAACGGCTTCTTTTCGTTGCCAAATTTCTGCGGTAACTGGAGAGATAGGAAACCCTTGTTCTGCATAGCGAATGGCAGGGATAAATAATTGTTCAAAGGGTAATTTTCCCCAGCGTTTCCATAACTGATACCAGGCAGAAACTGCCCCAGGAACCGTTACGGTTAACCATCCTAATTGGGGCATTTCTCTAAAAGAAGCATAAGCTTCTAAGGAGAGATTTTGGGGGCTTTTTCCTGACCCATTGATGCCGTGTAATTTTCCATCCCAAACTAAAGCAAAGGCATCAGAACCAATTCCATTAGATGTGGGTTCTACTACGGTTAAGGTAATGGCCATTGCGATCGCAGCATCGACAGCATTTCCCCCTGCTTGAAACATCTCAATTCCCGCTAAGGTTGCCAAAGGTTGACTGGTCGCAACGGCACAATTTTTCCCTAAAATGACACGGCGTTGGGAGGAATAAGGATAAGAATTAAGATTAAATTGCATAGATTTTTTCAGCAGAGTTAGAATTAGTTATTCTTGTTGATGGAAAATCAAAAAAGGAGATAATGATGAACACGAAATTAAGAGAAAACGAAACCGAAACAATTATTTTACAACTATCACCCCCTTTAGAAATGACGGATGAGCAATTTTTTCATTTTTGTCATCTTAACCGAGATTATCGCTTTGAAAAAACAGTAGAAGGACAACTCATTATTATGTCACCGACGGGAAGTGAAACTGGAAATCGTAACTTTAACTTAGTTGTGCAATTAGGCATCTGGATAGAAAAAAATGGCAAAGGAATTGGTTTTGATTCTTCCACCGGATTTAAACTTCCTAATGGGGCAAACCGTTCGCCTGATGCAGCTTGGATGACATTAGAAAAGTGGGAAGCCATAGAACCCAAAAAACGAGAAAAATTTGCGCCTGTTTGCCCAGATTTTGTAGTTGAAATTCGTTCTCCTTCAGATAATTTAGAAACTTTGCAAAGTAAGTTGCAAGAATATATAAATAATGGTGTACAGTTAGGATGGTTAATAGATCGTAAAAATCAAAAAGTTTATATCTATCGTCCTAATCAACCCTTTCAATGTTTGGATAATCCTAATGTCGTAGAAGGAGAAGGTTTGATTTCTGGCTTTTTCTTAAATAGGTCTAAAATATGGTGAATAAACTTTATCAAAAATAATTTTAGAAAGATAATAAAAAAAGTTGAGTCATCATAAAACTCAACTTATTTAAAGTGCGATCGCTTTAATGGAGAAAGTAATTAAGTTAACTTTCTTTTATTGATAAACTTGCTAAACCAAGACATAAAAAAGCATTAACTCCTAAAAATATTTGAGTTATTAAACCTGGTTTAAGCAACCAAAGACTGGGAGAAAGAAACACGTTGACAGCTAAAAAACCAGCCATGCCCAAGGTTGTTCCGATCGCAAACCATTTACCGCTATTATTTCCTAACAATAACGTCATCAAACAGAAAGGAATGAGAATACTGGTAAAAACTGGATTAAGATCCACACTTCCTTGAATCGCATTTCCCCATTCAGCTAAAGGACTACTCAATAATCTTAATGGCCATTGCGGAACATCAAAAATTCTCACCATTTGCACCACGAAAAAGCCGCAACTGCCAAAAATTATTCCCAGATGATAAAGTCCTGTAAACTGAATTGACTGACTAAAACAAGCACTGAAAATATAAGCAACTGCCAACATTAATATCTTGAACAGTAAATCAGAGTTTAAACGAATGGGAAATTGTCCTTTTCTTGCTAATTTTAGGGCAGCGTTGGCATCTAAATGACCTGCACCATAATAATTGAGTTTATCTTCTTCAACTTTCCTAGCTGACTCTTCTAAAATTTTACGAACTTTATTGGGATCTTTGACACCCGCAGATCGAATTAAAGCAGCAACCCCGGCTACATGGGGAGATGCCATACTCGTTCCCATAAACTCTCCCCATGTTGGTTGTCCTGTACGGGGATCGATAGTTTCTTGGAGAATTTTACCCGCTTGTCCTCCCCCAGGGGCAGCAATATCCACTCCTACCCCAAAGTTAGAATAAAAGGCTTTTTTGCCGTCCGCATCTAAAGCAGACACACTAATAACATTATCGTAACGAGAAGGGTAAGAAGCTGAACTACGTCCTTCGTTACCAGCCGCAGCAATGATGATAACTCCTTGATCATGGGCATAGTCGATAGCATTTTTCATCAACGTGCTAGCACCGCCACCCCCTAAACTCATATTAATCACATCAGCCTCGTTATCGGCAGCAAAGCGAATGGCTTCAGCAATATCAGACACAGTTCCAAAACCACTACCCGAAAGCACTTTTAAGGGCATAATTTTGGCTTGATAAGCAACACCAGCTACCCCATATCGATTATTGGTTGATTGGGCAATGGTTCCTGCAACATGGGTTCCGTGACCATGATCATCGGAGGCATCTTTTTTATTACTAACAAAATTGTATCCTGGCACAAATTCGGTTTGTTGTAAGTCAGGAACACGACTCACTCCAGTATCAATAACTGCAACAGTTATGCCTTTTCCTTTACTTTCTTGCCAAGCAGCTTCAATATTGATGTTTTGCAAGTTCCATTGTTCTGCATATCTTGGATCATTGACTGCTTCTAATGTATGGTAAGTATAGTTGGGTTCGATGTAGTCAGTTGCTGATACTAAAGGGGACTTCTTCAACTTCTTTAGTAATGTTTTATCCCCCTTGATAATATAGACTCGTTCGTTTTGAGAAAATTCACTATTGAGATGAATTTCTTGGTCATATTGTTGTCCAAGAGACGTGAGTTGTTGTTCAACTTCTGTGATAGGAATATCTTGGCGGAAATTTAAAACAATGGAGTTAAATTCTCCTTGATTAGCTAATCCTTTAAAGTTAAAGACTGCCCAAGATACCCCTAAAAAAAATAGGGCAAAGATGCCGATCTTCTTTAGGAATTTCACAATTGTCCTCTATAATACGATAGGTTAGTTTGGAAAAATTTTTTTAGGGTTAACGATATTTCAAGCTCCTTGGAAGTTTTTTACCAAAGAAAACTAGAATATTATTCGTTATTGATATTAGTATTCCCTACAATGAAGCTGCTCACCTCAGTAATGTTACTTAATGTCTTTCTAAATCATAAATAACTTTTTCCCAGTACCAACTTTCTCTATGATTAGGATGTTTTTGTTTCTCAGAGGCAATCAGTCTTTCTGCCAAAGCCCAATCTCCTTTGACTAAAGTAAACATTCGCTGTCTTAATTGATAACTGACTGAGTATTTGCATCCATAACTATTAAACTCATTGTTTGCAAAATTATGGTAGCTATTTTCTCCAATCTCAATCGTTTCTTGAACAAAATTTTGAGTATTCTCTGATAATTTTTGTAAATTATTTTGAGTTTCTTGCAAAATTGATTGTGTTGTTCCCAGACAAAAGTAAAAAGACTTTTTAGTTAAGTTTTCCAACTCTTCTATCAAGTTTCCTGGTTGGTTCATGATTCTAAGTTCCTTAAATACAAAAATACTTCTGGATCTTGACTTTAACAAAGTTATATTACTTCCCATATCCAAAATAA
>JBCDDV010000085.1:0-7729 GCA_039180145.1 Cyanobacteria bacterium P01_G01_bin.49
CTAACCTGCTACCAATAGCAATTAACCCTGAAACTGTCTTGTAATCCGCGTCATAGCCTCTTCAACATTAGCTCGACTATTGAAAGCAGAAATGCGGAAATAACCTTCCCCTGCTGCTCCAAAACCAGATCCTGGGGTTCCCACAACATTAGTAGTTTGCAATAATTTATCAAAGAAATCCCAACTTGAGAGATTATGGGGGGTTTTTAACCAAATATAAGGCGCATTAACCCCTCCATAAACTTCAAACCCTGCTGAGATGAGTTGATCACGGATGATTTCAGCATTTTTTAAATAAAAGCTAACTAATGCTTTAATTTGGGCTTTTCCTTCCTCAGAATAAACCGCTTCTGCCCCTCGTTGCACAATATAGGAAACTCCGTTAAACTTGGTAGACTGACGGCGATTCCAGAGTTTCCATAATTCCACGTCAGACCCGTCAGATCCTTTAGCTCTCAAAGTTTTGGGAACAACGGTAAAAGCGCAGCGAGTTCCGGTAAACCCAGCATTTTTAGAAAAAGAGCGAAACTCCATGGCACAGTCTCTGGCTCCCTCAATTTCGTAAATAGAATGAGGAAGGCTCTGATCTGTGATGAAGGCTTCGTAAGCAGCATCAAAGAAGATGATAGAACCATTGGCTTTAGCATAGTCTACCCATGCTTTTAGATAATCTTTTGTGGCGGTAGCTCCTGTTGGGTTATTGGGGAAACAGAGATAGATGAGGTCAGCTTTTTGTTTGGGAATCTCTGCTAGGAAGTTATTATTGGCACTGATAGGTAAATAAATTAAGCCATCATATTCCCCTTTGTCATTAATTGGGCCAGTATTTCCCGCCATGACGTTTGTATCTACATAAACAGGATATACGGGGTCTGTGACCGCAATTTTGTTGTTTTTCCCAAAAATGTCAAGAATATTGCCTGTATCGCATTTTGCTCCATCTGAGACAAATATTTCTGAGGCATCTATGTCGCATCCTCTGGCTTGAAAATCTTGGATGGCAATTTTTTCTCGTAACCAAAGATAACCTTGTTCCGGGCCATATCCTTTAAAGGTGCTGCGATCGCCCATTTCTTCCACTGCCTTGATCATTGCGCTACAACACGCTTTGGGTAAAGGTTCTGTGACATCACCAATCCCTAATTTAATAATTTTTGCATCGGGGTTAGCCTCAACAAAAGTATTCACCCTTCTGGCGATTTCGGGAAAGAGATATCCTGCTTTGAGTTTGAGGTAGTTGTCGTTGATAGTTGCCATATTTTGATTGTTACAAGTGCTTTTTTTAGCTTACTCCGATTTATGCAAATCTGCTCACGGGGTGACAAAGGGATGAAAAACCCAATGACCTGAGTTCGGTGTTAGAAGTTCGGAGTTCGGAGTTGGGATTTCTTGATGTCAGATAATCTGGGAGGGAACCTCCCAGTTCTGACATCGCTTTTTCCACGAAAGAATAAGGGTTTGAGGCTTCTAGTTTTGACAAGTTGTCCACTAATTGCCTTATATCGAACTCAGGTCGATGAATAGTTAAATGTGGCGGTGAGATGGTCAAAAAAGGGGATTGAGCTTATTGAGAATTCCCTCGAAACAAAAAAACACCCGACGAAGCTAATTTCATCGGGAAAAATTGAGGGTAAAAATTTTCTATTGGACTACCATTTTAGCAGATTAAACTGTTCCATATCGGTCGTTTCGCGGTTACGATAGATAGCCAAAACAATCGCTAATCCCACAGCCGCTTCTGCTGCCGCAACCGTAATCACAAATACTGTAAAAATTTGTCCTTTAATTCCCACGGGATCAAGAAAATTTGAGAATCCCATTAAATTAAGATTCACGGCATTCAATAACAATTCAATAGACATCAAAACTCGAACTGCATTACGACTGGTAATTAAGCCATAAATTCCAATACAAAAGAGAGCAGCCGCTAGTAACAAGCAAAATTCTAATTGTAGTTGCATAATACCTCATTTTCTTGCAAAAATTTTTTAGTCTGAAGATGTAGAAGAAGTCAATTCTCTTGCTTCTGATTCTGTCAAACGTTCTGGTAACATCAAAGAAGTCATCATTCCTTTTTCTTCAGGTAAAGTATCTGGAATAAAGTCGCGGCGGGCTAGAATAATTGCTCCTATCATCGCCATTAATAATAACACCGAGGCCAACTCAAACGGTAAGAGAAAATCACTAAAGAAATGCTTACCAATTTCTACAATCGTGTTTTCAATCATCCCTGAACCACTACTATCAATTGCCCAAGGGGTAACAAAAATCATTGTTGCTAGTAACACAAAAATACCACTACAAACGAGAGCAGTTGCTACTTTGCGTATCCATCGTCTTGGTACCTTAGAGTAATCTTGTCGCTTATTAACTAACATAATGGCAAACAAGATTAAAACATTAACAGCCCCCACATAAATTAAGATTTGAGCCGCCGCCACAAAATCAGCATTGAGAAGAATATAAATCCCAGAAATACTAATAAATACTCCCCCTAATAAAAACGCTGAATAAACAATATTAGAGAGTAAAACAACCCCTAAAGCAGCCGCAATAACTAATGCTGCTAAAATTCCAAAGGAAATAATTTGAACACCTTCTGCCAAATTCACTATCGTTGATGCTCCTTTTTTCAGTGATCAGTGATAACCAGTTATCGGATGATTGATAACTGGTTGTTAAATTAAGATTGGGTTTCTTCAACAATTTCTTCGGGACGCTTGCCTGATCGTTGACTACCCGCAGGTAAATCATGAGGATCAAGTACCCCTTTCGGTAAATAACCTAATTCTCGTAAGGGAGTCACCATTGGATCTTGGGTGACTTTATAAGGTAAACGTCCTAGGGCAACATTGTCATAATTTAACTCATGACGATCATAAGCTGCCAATTCATATTCTTCTGTCATCGAGAGACAATTAGTCGGACAATATTCTACACAATTACCGCAGAAAATACAGACCCCAAAATCAATACTATAGTGCTTGAGTTCTTTCTTTTTAACATCCTTGTTAAATTCCCAATCTACCACCGGAAGATTAATAGGACAGACTCTCACACAAACTTCACAGGAAATACACTTATCAAATTCAAAGTGAATTCTTCCCCGATATCTCTCCGAGGGAATCAACTTTTCGTAAGGATATTGCACGGTAACAGGACGACGACGCATATGGTCGAAGGTTACGGATAATCCTTGACCAATATATTTGGCCGCCTCAACCGTACCTTTCGCATAATCGCCGACTTGTTTAAGCATATTGAACATAACGGTTACTCACTGAGTCGTTAACAACAAAAATTAACCACCAAATGCTACAGGAAAAACTAATTTGAGAGCAGCAGTCAATAGTAAATTAACAAGAGAGACAGGTAAGAGGAATTTCCAGCCCAAATTGAGTAATTGGTCAATACGCACACGGGGAACTGTCCACCGCATGAGAACGGCAATGAAGACCAGAAAATAAGCTTTGAGAATGGTCATGGTAATACCTAAAGAGGCAGTAATTACCTGTAACCAAGGACTGGTATCACTTACCCCTATCCATCCAGCTAATTTATCAAGAGGAACGGGAAATTCCCACCCCCCTAAATATAGGATGGCAAAAACTAAGGCAGATAACACTAAGTTAACGTAAGACCCGACATAAAATAGACCAAACTTCATACCTGAATATTCAGTTTGATATCCAGCCACAATTTCTTCTTCTGCTTCTGGTAAGTCAAAGGGGAGGCGTTCACATTCAGCTAATGCCGCGATCCAAAACACCAAAAAACCCACCGGTTGCCGCCAAATATTCCAGCCTAAAATACCATAACCTGCTTGTTGTTCGACGATATCAATGGTACTGAGGCTATTGGACATCAAGACGATCGCTAAGACGGAAAAAGCTAAGGGAATTTCGTAACTAATTGATTGTGCAGCGGCCCGTAATCCTCCTAACAGGGAATACTTATTATTAGAGGCATAGCCTGCCATCAATAAACCAATGGGGGCAATACTGGATAAAGCGATCCAGAGAAAAATTCCCACATTGAGGTCAGTAATAACTAAATTTTGACCAAAGGGAACAATTAAATAAGAAACGAAAACAGGCAACACGACTAATACCGGCCCCAAGGTAAATAACCAAGGATCGGCTTTAGACGGCACGATATCTTCTTTAAAGACTAATTTAATACCATCAGCAATGGGCTGTAGCACGCCAAGAGGGCCAGCATATTCTGGGCCAATACGTTGCTGGGCAGCCGCAGAAATTTTGCGTTCTAGCCACACTACCACCAAAACACCAACAGTTGCGCCAACAATCATCAAAAAGGATGGTAAAGGAATCCAAAATGTTTTGGCAAGACCATTGGGAATTCCTAATTGTTTGAGAGATTCGATAAAACTTGTTTGTAGGTCAATTCCTGTGTTCATTGTGTTTGAGACAAGTTATAAGTTCAGAGTATACCTGGGGATCAAGCGAAAGAGTCTATATAATCTATTTCGCCCTTTAGTTATTCATGGAGAGTTTTTTTTGGTTCCTTGCTTAGTATATCGCTGAGTGTTAAATGGCCCCATGAGTTTTATACAATTTACTTATCACTTTGATTTAATTTCTCCTTTATAATGATTATGGAAGGGAAACACCTTCATCCCAGGCGGTAAAACCGTGAGACGATAGCCTAGTTTTTTTGCACCAAGACGAGAAGCGATCGCCCCGATTTTTGCCTCAAACCTCTTTCCTGGTTGGCGGGTTTCTAATTGAACGTCATCTAAGATTAAGAATGAGTCTGTCCATAAAACTGATAAGAATAGCTTGTCTAAAGTGTAATGTAGATCGATAATAAGACTAATTTTCTTAAAAATCTGATAGTTTAATCCGAGTGTCTACTATCCACTCATTTTTGTTTTAGGAGAACTGTAGGAGAATCTTACTATGTCTATTATTTTCCAAATTGTTTTAACTGCCCTTGTTTTCTTCTCTTTCATTATGGTTGTTGGGGTTCCTGTTGCTTATGCTTCTCCCCAAAACTGGGATCAGTCTAAGCCTCTACTATATCTAGGATCGGCTATTTGGACAGGTTTGGTGATTTTAGTGGCGATCTTAAACTTCTTCGTGGTTTGATTGCCATATAAGGAACTTTCCCCATCTTCAGCTAAGCTGTGGATGGGGATTTTGATCAGTAAGATTAATTAGGGAGTGAGATAGAGGAAACTTCTGAAGACATGCTCACCGTCTTTAATATTAGGTAAGCTAGAATACTCCTCAATCAGCGATCGCTATTCTGAAACATGACTCAAAAGACACCTTTAAGCCAACTCTTAACTCAAGCGGTTCAACAAATAGCAAAAACGAACCTAGGCAAAAGTGTCCTTAAAAAAGGGGCAAGAGTTCCAGAATTACGGGTTAAAGAAGGGCCACAAAAAAGTATCAAATCCTATGCTTTAGTCGGCGATCGCTACATCATTGGACGCAGTTCCAGGTCTTCAGACATCAAAATACTAAACCCCGTAGTGAGTCAAATTCATTGTTCTTTACACCGAGACAAAAAGAACCCCCGTCACTTCATTCTCAAAGACGAAAATTCTACCAACGGCATTTACTTAAAGCGGCGACGACTCGATAATCTCTCTTTACGCCACGGGGATACCATTACTTTGGGGCCACCAGAATTAAAAGAGGCTGCCACTTTCATTTATCATAATCCTCCACCAACTTGGATAAATTTCCTCAAATACGGCTTTTATGGCACTGGATCACTGTTCACTTTATTAGTGGTATGGTTGCTGACAGAAACCAGTAAAGTGTCCGTGCATCCCTTACCCTCCGGGGTAAGCGGCCCCGTAGTTGTCTATGCTAGGGATGGCAAAACTCCCCTTAGCCCCCTTACTGACGATACCCACCACGAAATTGATCAATTAAAAGAATTTTCTCCTTATCTAACCAAATCTGTCATTGCTTCAGAAGATAGCCGCTTTTACTGGCATTTTGGCGTTGATCCCTATGGTATATTGCGGGCAGTCGTAATCAATTTACAAGATCAAGGCATTCGTCAAGGGGCGAGTACCCTAACTCAACAACTAGCCCGTAGTTTATTTCCTGAAGTGGGACGACAAAATACGGCCCAAAGAAAAATCAGGGAAATGATCGTCGCCTTGAAATTAGAAGCAGTTTACAGTAAAAATTTCTTACTCAAAACCTATCTTAACCGTGTCTATTTAGGAGTAGGTAACTACGGGTTTGAAGATGCTGCCCAGTTCTATTTTGATAAATCTGCTACAGAAATTGATCTCTCAGAAGCGGCTACCTTAGTCGCCATGTTACCAGCCCCCAATTTATATAATCCTGTCCAAGACTATGATACCGCCGTACAATTGAGAAATCGGGTGATTAATCGTATGGCAACCCTGAGAATGATTTCACCTGATGAAGCAGCGAGGGCTAGGCGATCGCGTATTGAGGTTAGTCCCCAAGCGAGAAAAGCCCTTGCGAATACTATCGCTCCTTATTTTTACGCTTATGTATTTGAAGAGTTAAGAGCATTATTAGGAAATGATGTTGCCAGGGAAGGGAACTTTATTGTCGAAACTGGTCTTGATCTTCAACAACAGGCGATCGCCGACCAAAAGTTAGAAGAAGCGGTGAAAACTCAAGGATCTAGTTATGGTTTTTCTCAAGGGGCCATGGTTACTCTCAATACCCGTACCGGAGAAATTTTAGCTTTGGTGGGGGGAACCGACTATAAACAAAGTCAGTTTAACCGGGCCATTCAAGCAAAACGACAGCCTGGATCGACCTTCAAGGTATTTGCTTATGCGGCTGCCTTAGAAAAGGGGATTTCTCCCAGAAAACCTTATTCTTGTCGGGGAATACGTTGGCAAGGACAAGCTTATAAACCCTGTGAAAGAAGTAGTGGATCTGTCGATATGTATCGGGGGTTGGCCCAGTCTGAAAATACTATCGCCTTACAAGTAGGGCGAGACGTGGGGTTAAACCGGGTCATAGATATGGCTCAACGGTTGGGAGTTAACTCTGAATTACAAGCTGTTCCTGGACTAATTTTAGGACAAAGTGAAGTAACTGTTTTAGAAATGACAGGAGCCTATGGTGCTTTGGCTAATAATGGGGTATGGAAACGTCCCCATGCCATTCGCCGCATTTTGGATGGAGGGGACTGCCAAGATCAAAATGACTGGAGGACTTGTCGGGAAATTTATGTCTTTGAAGAGGATAAGAGCGCAACACAACAAGCCATATCACCCCAAGTAGCCCAAACTATGACAACAATGTTGCGGACTGTGATCAGCAGTGGAACAGGGCGATCGGCTCGTATTGGACTAGGAGAAGCTGGAAAAACAGGCACAACAGATCGGGCAGTTGATTTGTGGTTTGTGGGCTATGTTCCTAGTCGCTATACTGTGACAGGTATTTGGTTAGGCAACGATGATAATTCTCCTACGAAAGGAAGTAGTAGCCAAGCGGCTGCTTTATGGGGAGACTATACTAAAAACAGTCAGTCAGAAATACTAAGTCAACAGTAACCTGTTCTCTCGACTTAAGTTTATGAGATAATAGAGAAGTGATTAATATTGTTAGTAAATAAGGTAAAAAATGGGCAAAAACTCATTACCGAAATTTTGTATAGTTTCCACCCAAAGAAGTGGTTCAACATGGCTGAGGATATTATTAGGAAGTCATCCAGAAATCAAAACTTTTGATGAAATATTTTTGCCAGATCGTCC
>JBCDDV010000086.1:0-7685 GCA_039180145.1 Cyanobacteria bacterium P01_G01_bin.49
GCAAATTCGTCCCCCCCAAGACGAGCCAAAGTAGTGTTTTCCCCTAAAATTTTCTGCAATCGATGAGCAATTTTTTTTAACAGCATATTACCCACAAGATGACCAAGAGAATCATTGACTACTTTGAAGCGATCGCAGTCCAAAAATAAGACAGCAAACTGGGAAACCCCAGTAGTTTTAGCGAGATAAAGGCATTGTTCTAACTGTTCTACGAACAAAACTCGATTGGCTAATCCTGTTAAAGAATCATAAAGTGCCATCTGTTGCAGGCGATCATTAGCTGCCATCAACTGTTGGGTACGTTCTTTTACTCGTGCTTCTAACTGAGTATTTAATTGACAAATTTTTTGTTGCGCTGCTTTCAAGGCTAATTGATTTTTGACTCTTGCTAATGTCTCTTCGATCTGAAACGGTTTGGTAATATATTCTACGCCGCCAAACTCAAAGGCAGTCACTTTATCAACCACATCATCTAAAGCACTCAAAAAAATAATGGGAATGGTGGCAGTTTCAGGATTTTCTTTAAGCTGTTTACAAACTTGATAACCATCCATATCAGGCATCATAATATCAAGCATAATTAAATCTGGGGGCAGCGTTTGCACAACCTTTAAAGCCATTTTTCCACCCGTTGCTTTACGAACGTTATACCCTTGACTGGTTAAGATGCTTGAAAGTAACCGTAAGTTTTCTAAGGTGTCATCGACAATTAAGATATCTTTGACAAATAATGAAGGTTTCGTCTCTATCTTCTGTGATGTCGAATTTGGGTTATTGGGGGCCATCTTATTTATTTTCTTCTATTATTGTGGTTGGCAACACACTTAAAATGCCCAAGCCCGTTTACTTTTTATCACAAATCTTCTGACAAACGTTAAAAAACTACTTAACTAACGTAAATTCGGGATAGGCTCAAAGGCTATCTTGGAGCGCGTTCCACCCCCCATGTCCCCCCTGGTAGGGGGGACATGGGGGGTTGGCGTGGGGTCGCTCCGCTATTTCAACCATTGTCTAAAATACCCATTATCTCTTTAAAGATGATCCAACTCCTCCAACTCCGAACTCAGAACCCTTAACCCCGAACTCAGGTTAACCACCCTCTCTAATGATTTATACATTGAGTTAGACGAACGATTTCATCAAATTTAAAATTTTCAATCAGATTAGTTAAGGCTATTTTTAATAGTGTTTGTTCTACGGGAATCTCTTCTACAAGTGCCAGTAACTGCTGATCATCTCCCTCAGAAGCTCGTTGAGACATAGCTTTAATCCAATGGGAAGGCATTATTTGGAGATTAGCAACTGAGAGACTCTCAGAGGCGATCGCCTCTACACTTTGACTATCAGCATTAGCTTGAAAATCGTCTTCATAAAGGTACTGTATTCCCAAATATTGAGCTAGTTTCTCAAATAACTCCTCAGAACGAAAAGGCTTATAGATAAGATCGTCACACCCACAAGTGAGGACTGCTTGCCGCTTTTCCGCAAACACGCTGGCAGTTAAGGCAATAATTACTGTTGCTTGCCCTTTGAGAGTAGCCTTAATTTGTTTAGTCGCTTCAAACCCGTTCATTACAGGCATTTGCATATCCATCAAGATCAAATGGGGTTCCCACGCTTCCCACATCGCGATCGCTTCTTGACCATTGACTGCTTCTCGAACGGTAAAGCCAACTAAACTCAATAATTTAACTATCAATTCTCTATTGGCGAGTTTATCTTCTACCACTAAAATACGCAATTCTGGCTGATCTGGGGTTAAAGCGATGGGGTTGCGAGATAAAGTTATCTTTTTTTCATTCAAGATGGGTGCAGTGGCAAGGAAACGGATGTAAAAAGAGAAGATGGTTCCTTGTCTAAGAGAACTCTTAACGCTGATTTCCCCTCCCATCAACTCCACAAATTTAGCACTGATAGGAAGTCCCAGTCCTGTTCCTTCCTCTGACTGGGTACCAGCTTCAGCTTGGATGAAAGGAGAAAACAATTGATCAATGGCTTCTGGTTCAATGCCGACTCCAGTATCTTCTACTACGAAGTATAGCTGTTTTCCTTCACTCCATACATTGAGTTTGATTTCTCCTTGTTCGGTAAATTTGATAGCATTACCAATAATATTAATTAAAACTTGACGAAGTTTTTTGGGGTCAGTTTTGATGTATTGAGGAACCTTGGCATCACGAGTAAAAGATAACTGAAGTTGCTTGAATTTTGTCTTTAGTCTGAACATTCCTTCGAGTTCGTCGAGTAACCGATATAAATCAAAGTCACTTTCATTAAAAACAGTTTGTCCTGCTTCAATTTTGGACATTTCTAAAACATCATTGATTAAACTCAATAAATGTTCGCCACTGTAACTTATCGTTCGGAGATTGTTTTGATGTTCTTGGGAAAGAGAACGAGAATATTGCATCAATTGGACATAACCCAGAATGGCATTAAGAGGTGTCCTGAGTTCGTGACTCATGTTAGCTAAAAATTCGCTTTTAGCACGGTTAGCTCTTTCTGCTTCATTTTTAGCCATTCTTAGCTCTTTTGCTTGATTTTGCGTTTGTTCGAGGAGTTCTCCTTGCTGTACTGCAACGCCTAACTGCTGACCAACTTGAACAACAATTTGAATGGCCGCCTCGTCCCACCGACGGGGGTTTGAGAGTTGGTAAGCTAAGATTAATCCCCAGAGACGGTGACTGTGAAAAATAGGAACTGCAATATAAGCTTTGGCTTCTACTTGCTCTAACAGTTTGATGTAGCACTGAGTAAACCCTGCTTCATAAATATCATTAACAACACGATAGGCATTCGCTTGATTAAACATACCTCCTTGAGTATCTTGTAAATAAGTATCTTTAATCTGATTAATTGTGCAATTGGGTTGTTCTATCGTGATTAATTTTTGTTGATCATTCCTGATTAAATTTAAGATAGACCATCCTTCAGCGACAGATTCGGCTACCACTTGACCACTCCAATCATAATTAAATTGATAGACGATTACTCGTTCACAATTAATCGCTTCTCGTAATTCTTGGGTCGTATCAGCAAAAATCGTTTTTAAATCTAGAGTTTGGCGCATCCGATGAACCACTCTAGTAATTGCTTGCTCTCGTTCTACAGCTTGCTGTAATTTGGCCGTTCTTTCTTGTACTTGTTTTTCGAGTTCTTCATTGATGTTCCGGAGTTCCGTTTCTGCTTTTTGACGTTCAATGATTTCGTATTGTAGTTCTTGATTAATAATTTCTAGCTGTTCTGGGGTTTTTAGGGATAAAAACCGAGGTAATAGGTTAGCCATAGAAATGGCTGTATAACAGGAAACTAGGGCGGTGAGGGCTTGTTCTGCCCCAGAAAGCCAATAGGCAGGATGCCAAAGTGTCCAAATTTCGAGTAGGTGTCCTGTACCACACAAGACAATAAATGCTCCAAAGAGGATAAAAACGTTTTGAAACGGTACATTACTGCGTTTCAAGACAAAATATAGCAACATTAGGGTAATAGAAAAATAGGCGATCGCAATGAGCAAATCGCTCGTTACATGAAGAGCGACTAATGGGGTTTGCCATAGATAACAATGACCATGAGGGATGTAAGACTCTGGGGAGATTAGATTATTTAATAGTGCTTTCATCCTAGAAATTGACGATATTGAATACTTGATTAAATGTTATCTAATCGTCGATAGTTGATTGTTCATTGTTCGTTGTTTCCTTATCCCTCCTCTGCCTGTCGTTCTCCGTTCCCCAAACCATACACTAAGATTTTTTTATCCTAAACCTAGGTTATCAGTAGAAATAAAATTTTGATACCTTGCTCCCAACAGAAATTGCCATCAATTACTTTGCAGACAGGCTCTAATTACTGCGCTTTTATTTCAATTTTCTGCAACAAGCTTTTCTAGATGAGTTTAATCAACTAATCTAGGGAAGGTTTTTTAGTTTTAAATAATGATTAATTTTATGACAACTCAATTTTTAAAAATGATTTAGCTAAATTATTTATAGTATATTGGGTTGGATCACTCAAGAAATTTATAGAAAGTTCAAATAGCTAAAATTTTAGGACTTTAGACTTAACTTATTGAAGACTCTACTAAGTCCCTAAACTTAATCAATTACCCATTCTAATATCAATCTAAAATGACTGTATCTCTTTTCTTCGGTTCACTCTTGCCTTCCCCAACGGTGTAATTTATTTTGTCTACCGACTGATGATCGGTGATCTCATGAAAAATTTTTTGATGAAGAGTGATAGCTACCTATCCTCTTTTCTAAACTCACAGCATATGTGACGATATTGGGTAAATCTTAAGAGAATGGCTACGGAAATGTCTAAATTTTCAATCAGTAAAAATGATGCAATCAGCAATAATCAATACATAAATAATAGATAATTATTAGTCTTTTATCTGTTGCTGATTACTTAACGGCCAAACTTTTGTGCTTGAGCAACCATTCCTACACTAACCGCTCTTCCATAATTATCAAGGCGATCTTGTTGTCCAGCACGAGTAGGATTATTAAAAGTATCAACTAAACCCATGCTCATAACCATGACACTAGTAGCAAGAATGATGTAGTTGCGGATGATGGTGGTGTTGGTTTGTGTTGATAACATTGTTTTTGTCTCCGTTTCTCTTTGTTACTCACCACAATAACGGTGAGTCCAAGGTGATGTCAGTCCCAAAATATATCTACATTGAGTAGTTTGGGGACTGCGGAAATTACAGAGAAGTGGAAAAAAGTAGAAGTTAAGGGAGAGGAGTTTCCAAGTGTAGGCCGTTAAAGGTTATGATTTTCATGGATAAATTCTCATGATTAAGAGGGAACCAATGACTTGAAAACCTCTTCTATAGACCATAATGAAGGTTTATCCCAACGTAAAAGCACCCTCACCGACTATGCTGAATCAAATCCGTCGCCGTCTTGCTACTCTTCCTCTAACCTTGGTAATGTGGCAAGTTGTGGCCCCTTTAACTTTAGCGAATCCTCCTCGAACCCCTGATGAAACGGTAGAATGTGAATTACTGGTAGTCGGTGGCGGACTGGCTGGAACGGCTGCTGCTTATGAAGGATTGTTGGCTGGAAAAGCAGTCTGTCTGACGGAAATTACTGACTGGGTAGGGGGACAAATTTCATCTCAAGGAACCTCTGCACTCGATGAACGCCCCACACAGCGATCGCAATTAATTTATCCTCGTGGTTATTTAGAACTGAGAAAACGCATTGAAGAACATTATGGTGAACTCAACCCTGGAGATTGTTGGGTAAGTGAATCTTGTTTTTTGCCTGGCGATGGGGATAAGATTCTCATGGAAATGTTGAATGATGCAGCCAACGAAGGGGAAGGAACCTTAAACTGGTTTCCGGCTACAGTTATTAAAGAATTAGAGATTGATAAAAATCCCAATAGCGAAACGGGAAGACAAATTATGAGTGCGATCGCCATTCAACATAATCCGGTTGAAGAGGCACCACCCCTAAACACTTATCCCCTTTCTCAAACTATTGAAGACGCTTATACCTACGAAGATTCTGACCGTTTCCAGAAAAAAATTATCCGTTTTATTCCCAAACCCCACGATAAATCAACTCCGGCTGATTGGTATGTGATCGAAGCAACAGAAACTGGGGAAATTATTGCCTTAGCGGATGTTCCTTACCGTCTAGGCATTGATCCAAGATCTTATTTAGAACCGTCTTCTTCGAGTGCCAGTGGCGATCCCTATTGTACCCAGGGATTTACCTATACGTTTGCCATGGAAACCACTGAAGAACCGCTAAATCATGAATTACCGGACTTTTATGCACAATATTCTCCTTACTACAGCTACGAATTAGAACGATTAGCAGATTTTGATTTAGTTTATACTTATCGCCGCATTTGGAGTCCAGAAAAGGGAGATCCCAAAACGTTTGGCGGCATTAATTTTACAGTTCCCACTCCTGGGGATATTTCAATGCAAAACTGGACATGGGGGAATGATTATCGTCCTGGAACCTCTCAAGATAACCTTATTTATACTCGTGAACAGTTAAAAGAATTGGGACAATTAGTTCCGGGAAACTGGATGGGAGGGTTGCGAACTGACACTCTACGAAAAGGGGAAGAAAATTCTATCGGCTACTTTTACTGGTTAGTCGCAGGAACCACAGATTCTCAGTTGGGAGACGGAGTCAAGAAACCCCATCCCAATAATCGTTATTTGACTGGTTTAGAATCTCCGATGGGGACAGTTCATGGGTTATCCAAGTATCCTTATATGCGAGAAGCAAGACGTATTATTGGTCGAGAATCTTTTATTTATGAAAATGGGTTTATGGTAAACGAAATTGATATTTCTCGTCGTAATTATCAAGATGACTATTACCAAAAAACCCTATCTCCTGATACCTATCGTCGCTTACATGGTACCTTATCTGGGCTAGAAGGATTTGCTGTTTTGAGTGGTAACGTGTCTCCTGAACAGGTAACCAGACGGAAGCGATCAACAATTTATCCTGACTCAGTGGGTATTGGTCACTATGCCATCGACTTTCACCCTTGTATGACTGAATATCCTCATGAAAAACCAGGAAACACCGAAAGAGAAGGAGAAAGAATGGGCCAAGGACAAGCCTATCCTTTCCAAGTGCCTCTAAGGGCGATGATTCCCCAAGACATTGATAATTTGCTTGTGACTGGCAAAAGTATTGCCGTTAGTCACATTGCTGCTGCTGCTTATCGGGTACACTCTTTTGAATGGTCATCGGGGGCAGGGGCAGGAACCACAGCTGCGTTTGCCATCGATCAACAAATTCTACCTTATCAGTTAGTAAAAGAACCGATTTTTCGCTCACAAAAGTTACAAGAACTTAGACAAACATTAGATAAGAATAATAACCCGACAACGTTTCCCAATACCTCGATATTTAATGAAACTTGGGATGAATGGCAATAATCAGCCATTGATTATTGATCATTTAGCACTTGCGGTGCGACCCAAGCGTCTTCGTAAGGATACGCAGGCTTGAGTCCTCTCCCAAACTTCGCGGCATTTTGTCTTGGCTCCCGTCTTGCCCTTGCATAATCCCGGAAGCGGGTTTGGGTTTGGGAGCCGCTTTGGACGGGGAACCCCCCCTACTCCCCAACAGGGGGTTTGGGGCAAGTTCCCCCAAGGATATTTTGTATTTCTCTTTAACTCTCCAATTTAAACAATTCCATTAAAGATAAAAATCATACCCTTGTAAGAACCTGAGTTCGGGTTTCTGAGGACGCTACGCGCACCTTTGGTGGCAGAGTTGGATCATCTTTAAAGAAATAATGGGGATTTTAGACAATGGTTGAAATCGCTTTTGAGCTTATCCCGAATTCACGTTACCCTAACAATCTTTAGGACAATGCTAAAGAAGCGATCGCCTCATAATATCAAGTAGGTTTTTTATCTGTGCTTACCTCACTAAAACATATTTTGCCTCAGATACTTACTTTGCTTCCATCCAATTTTTACCCGAATGAATTTCCACTAACAAAGGAACTATTAAAGCAACTGCATTTTCCATTGTTTCTTTGATTTCAAGTTGCAATGTTTTCCATTCTTGAGGAGGAACTTCAAAGACTAATTCATCATGAACTTGCAGTAATAATTTTGCTTGATAATTTTCGAGAATATTTTGGATTTTTACCATAGCAATTTTAATAATATCAGCACTTGATCC
>JBCDDV010000087.1:0-7676 GCA_039180145.1 Cyanobacteria bacterium P01_G01_bin.49
ATAAGTTAATAGGGGTAAAGAGGGATCGGGAGCATTATTTTCGGTTTCGGTGAAAACATTAAAGGTGGTTTGTGCATAAGCTCCTTCATTCTTAAAGCTTTCATGCCAAGGACGAGAAGCAAAAACCCGTATCGTATGAGTTCCTGGGGTTAAATCCTCTAAAACAATTGGCTCATCAACATTGTAAATCGCTTGATAAGGTTGATTGTCTACAATGAAATTAAGATGGGGGCCGAGTCCCCATTGAGCATCTTTAAATAAGGGATAATCTCTGACTTGTAATTGAACCGAAACGGTTGTTTCTGATAGCATTTCACCAGGTTTCGGACTGAGAATCTTAACTTGAGGCTGATATTGAGCCAAAACTTGGCCTAGTTCTTGGATAGCAGTCGGTGGCGTAACTTCTGATAGTTTGCTAGTTGTAACAGGGACAGGTAACGTTTCAACAATGGGAGAAGCAGCTTCAAGGCGATCGCTACAACTGATTAATCCCAAGCCTAAATATAATAACAGAATAGAACGTAAACAGTATTTGATTAATGGCAATCGCAGATTAAACCCAAACACGGATGATTCTCCTTATCTTATACCTGTCCATCTCTGACTATATCAGTTGTTAGTGATTACTTATCAGATATCTTGTCTCTATGACAACAACTTGACGACATCTTCTGGAGACAAGGGACGATTAAAAAAGTAACCTTGACCATAATCACATTGTAAAGATTGTAAATAAGTAAGTTGTTCTTGGGTTTCAATCCCTTCTGCCACAACGTCCATACCGAGATTATGAGCGAGGGTAATAATAGATTGAATAATTTCTGATTTCTCTTCGGGTTTGCCAATACAATTGACAAAGGACTGATCAATTTTGAGAGTATCGACAGGAAACTGATGTAAATAGCTCAAAGATGAGTAACCTGTCCCAAAATCATCTAGACAAATTTTAATTTGCCGTTCTTTTAATTGTCTCAATAGCACAGCAGCAAAATTAGTATTTTCTACCAATAAAGTTTCTGTGATTTCGACTTTTAAGTTTTCAGAAGTCAGTCCATTTTTTTCTAAAATTCTATCAATTTGCTTAATAATTTCTGGATCTTTTAATTGTTGACTCGATAAATTTATCCCAATTTTCAAAACAGTCGTTCGAGGAAACTGTTTTTGCCAAGTTTTTATCTGAGACGAAACATGATTCAAGACAATTTGGCCAATGGGAATAATTAACCCTGTATCTTCAGCAACCGGAATAAATTTTCCTGGAGAAATATATCCTTTTGTGGGATGGGGCCAACGAATTAAAGCTTCAAATCCAACTAATTTTATCTGGTGTAAGTCCATTATTGGTTGATAATAAACCTGAAATTCTTGTCTCTCAATGGCGTGTTGTAAATCGGTTTCTAACTCTAATAATTGGAGAGCTTGGAAATGCATTTGCTGATTAAAAATTTCATAGCGTCCTTTTCCCTGTTGTTTAGCGCGAGACATAGCAATATCAGCATCTCGCAAAATTTCTTCTGCTGACTGATAAGTAGGTAAACTCAAGGCTAACCCAATACTAGAACTGGTAAAGACGGAGCGTTCTTGCAGAGGAAACTTTGAGGTTAATGCTGTTTTGATCTGTTGGGTCATTCTTAAGGCTTCATTAACATCATCAATTGGATCGAGCAAAATAGCAAATTCATCTCCTCCCAAACGAGCAACTGTATCTGTTGGCCCCACCAAGGTTTCTAGTTTACGACTAACAGCAATTAAAAGAAGATCACCAACTGCATGGCCATCACTTTCATTAATGACTTTAAAGCGATCTAAATCTAATAATAAAACAGCAAATAAATAGGTTTCTTCTTCTTGATTTCGTTTACGCGCTCCTTCTACTCTTTCTAAAAATAATAAGCGATTAGGTAATTGGGTTAAATTATCATGAAACGTTTCATAATTTAATTGTTTTTGGGCAACTTCTAGATCTGAGGTTCTCTGTTTTACCCGTTCTTCGAGTTCTAGATTTAATTGTTGGAGTTGATAGCGGGCTTCTTTGAGGGCTAAATGAGTAGAGACTCTGGCGAGAACTTCTTCAAGTTGAAAAGGTTTAGTGATAAAGTCTACCCCACCGACTTGAAAGGCTTTAACTTTATTGGCAATGTCATGAAGCGCGCTGAGGAATATGACTGGAATATGACAAGTTGCTGGATGTTGTTTGAGTTGTTGACAAACTTCATAACCGTCTATATCAGGAATTTTGATATCTAATAAAATTAAATCTGGGGGAATTGTTTGGGCAGCAGTGATTGCCATTTCACCACTAATAACTGCCCGCACTTTATAACCTTGTTTAGTTAATATTGTCGATAAAACTTTGAGATTAATGGGTTTATCATCAACAATTAGGATATTTGCCGACAAATGGGTGACTTGGGTATTGATCATGAATTAAATTACTAACTAGGCTGTGCTATTCAACAACAGTTAGGGAATAATCAACAAGATGGTTAGATTTTATGTCTATAGTGTAATAGCAACTATGCGATAGTGTAATAGCAACTATGCGATCACGGCTTAGCGATTTGGTTTGATGCAAAATTTAATTGGTACTCTCAACGAAAAGTTTGATTTCTCAAGAAACTACTCAATTTACCTATGATGCTGATTCTAATAATTTGAGCGTTTCTACCAAAACCTAAAATACCTAGCTTAACCTGAGTTCGGGATAAGAAAGAGGCTAGTGTTAAGAGAAACTGGGAGATGGGGAGACAATAGGACTGAGAGATAATTAACAACTAACCACTAGCTACGAACTATTAATTTCTCTTATGGCAAAGTACAGGCTTTTAGCCTGCCCTCCTACACTCCTAAACTTCTATACTCCTGTACTCCTTTAGGTTCGACTTATTCCTTAACCCGAACTGACGTTACTTTTAAGAGTTTGATGGGTTGTTTGTAAAGATTTTTTGTATTATCTTAAGAAAGATGATAAAAAGTTAAAAAACTTATTAGAGGATTTTTTGTTCATGCCCTATACAACAGAAGAAGGTGGACGTTTAAACAACTTTGCCGTAGAACCCAAAGTTTACAAAGCTGAACCCCCGAACCCATCTCAACAGCGCAATTATGTTATCCTGGGGACTGCTGCTTTATTATTAGTCGGAGGACTATTAACGGTAGCTGTTTACGCCTCTTCTAATGCAGGTGTTAGCTAATAACCTAAAAAACTTTTTATATCGAGTTGCCCAAAAAGCCACCCCTAAATTCGTTTCAGGGGTGGCTCATTGTTGGGGTTTGAGGACGAGACTCACCTAAAAGAAATTAGGTTGATGACGGATTAAATTGAGGAATTCTTCACGAGTTTTCTGTTCTTCGTCAAACGCACCGATCATGGCACTAGTGACTGTCCAGGACCCAGGTTTTTGAACGCCGCGCATAACCATACACATGTGACTTGCTTCCATCACAACTGCTACACCACGAGGTTCTAAAATTTCTTGGATGGCCTCTGCAATTTGGCGGGTTAAACGTTCTTGTACCTGTAAGCGACGGGAATACATCTCTACGATCCGTGCTAACTTACTTAACCCAACCACTTTTTGGTTGGGAATATAAGCCACGTGGGCTTGTCCCATAAACGGTAGCATATGATGCTCACAAAGACTAAAGAAATTAATGTCTCGCACCAACACCATTTCATTGTGTCCCTCATCAAAAATGGCACCATTCACCAATTCTTCTAATGATTGATCGTAACCTTGGGTCAGAAATTTCATCGCTTCTGCTACCCGTTTTGGGGTTTTGAGTAACCCTTCTCGCTCAGGATCTTCTCCCACTGCTTCTAACATGGTGTGGACAGCATCCATCATCTTTTCTGTCCCTATATCAGAAGCAGGTTGAATTTTGGCTTGCTGTCCATTATGAGTATTGCGATCCGGTCGAGGAGAAACTCGCTCAGTTAAACTAGGATTGAGTGCATTAGAATTATTGGAGTTAAGGCGGTCGAATCCGTTGGAAGACGCTATTGTCATAGTTAAAGTAAAAACGCTTATCTAGGATTAGAGGGTTCCAGCACTGGGTAAAATGGTCATTTCTTCAATGACGGCTCCGGCTGGTAATAGTGCCGCTTGAAGGATGGTTTGAGCCACAAGCTCAGGCGTTAGCATCGCAGCACGATCAAAATCGGCTTGGACGCTATCTGTGTCCCAAATAGGAGTGTTTACGGCACCAGGGGCAATGGTCATAACACGGATGCCGTTGCTTCGTTCCTCGGCCGCTAATACTTTGGAGAAAGAAACTAGGCCGGCTTTACTGACACAGTAAGCTCCCCAGCCCGGAAAGGCTTGAGTTGCCGCAATGGACGCAACGTTAATAATTGTTCCTTTCTTGCGATCGCGCATCTGGGATAAAACCCCTTTAACACACTGAAAAACACTAGTTAGGTTTAAATCAATTACCTGTTGCCAGTCTGCTAAGGATGTCTGATTTAGGGAATTGGTATATCCCATTCCTGCGTTGTTGACTATAATGTCAATGCTGCCAAAGTCAGCAATAATTTCCTGGACTTTGGCAGGAATGGTTGGTAATTGGCTCAAGTCTATCCCATAGGCTTTTGCCTCTACGCCCTGACTCTTAGCTGCTTGAGCAACGGCTTCTAATTGATCAAGAGAGCGACTTACTAAGGCAAGATGGATGCCTGCCTTAGCAAAGGTTAAACTTGTTGCCTTACCAATACCACTGCTTGCTCCTGTGATAATTGCTCTTAGTTGGTTTGAGGAAGAACTCATGGTATGATTGGCTTTCTTTAGAAAACTTTTGCGAATCACGCGATTGGTAGCCGGAAAAACCGAGGTCAAGCTTTTTTGCTTCTTATCAAGCAACTCACCATCAGTTTTGTTTTTTAGCTACCAGCTTGCTAACTTTTGCCGAGGTTAATATTCTGTTGGGAACGAGAATGTAACCATTGCTAAATTAAAAATTCGTTACAAAAGTTCACTTAACGATTATAACATCCTGGGGGTTGGCTCTTAGTAAAGAGCCTCGAAATTAAATGATTTTATTCATAATCCCCTACAGTTTATCTATGGATGTTTGCTCATACTTTCTCGTCTCCTCAGAGAAAATTAGACACTGACGGTTGACTTAGACTCCAAAAACACACCAATTTTGCGAAACTTCTCATAACGTAGCGCCTTGCGTTCTTCGGGTGTCATCACAGATAATTCTTCAAGATGATCCAATAAGCTTTTTTTGAGAATGGCAGCCGCTTCTAGGGGTTTAGCATGAGCCGCACCAGACGGCTCTAGAACAATTTGGTCGATAATGCCCAATGCTTTGAGATCTTTAGGGGTAATTTTTAAGGCAACGGCTGCTTGGGGAGATTTTTTAGCATCTTTCCAAAGAATTGCTGCACAAGCTTCAGGGGTGGCTACAGTGTAGACGGCGTATTCTAGCATCAATAACTGATCTCCTACCCCAATGCCTAAAGCACCCCCTGAGCCACCTTCCCCAATCACTGTACAAATAATCGGGACATCAAAACTGAACATCTGGCGAAGGTTGAAAGCGATCGCTTCTCCTTGTCCCATTTTCTCTGCCTCTACGCCTGCCCAGGCACCAGGGGTATCGATAAATGTTAGAATCGGCATCCCGAACTGGTTAGCGTGTTCCATGAGACGAATTGCTTTGCGATAACCACCAGGGGCCGGCATTCCAAAATTACGAGCTACATTATCTTTGGTATCCCGTCCTTTTTGGTGACCTAAAATAACGACGGGACGACCGCCTAAACGAGCAACACCCCCCACAAGGGCAGGATCATCATGACCACCACGATCACCGTGTAATTCAAACCATTCATCGGCGATCGCCTGAATATAGTCGAGGGTACTGGGACGACGAGGATGACGAGCCAATTGAAGACGTTGAGAAGGGGTTAACGCACTAAAGATTTCTTGTCGTAGATTATCAGCACGACTTTCAAGTTGGGCAATTTGTTCAGAAACATCCACATTGTTTTCTTCAGCTAGTTGCCGAATTTGGTCAATGCGTTCTTCCAACTCCCATAAAGGTTTTTCAAAGTCTAGTAAAAAAGTGCGTCGTTCGTTTTTGCTCATAGCATTCCCAATCGCTAACCAAAAAGGTCATTGACACATTATACCCCTGTCGATGGAACTTTTTTGTCTAATATAGTCTATAAATTTATCGACTTATCCCTAAGTACAACTTAGTTAAGCTTATTTTGGAGAAATTTTCCCATTTTCTAGCAAGAGGAGGGTGTCAATTCAAAGCAACTTGCCTTACAGTGTAAAAATATGTGAACCAAGCCAACTTACCCCCAAATACCAGGATATGCGAATCCTAATCTACTCCTACAACTACTATCCAGAACCTATTGGCATTGCCCCTCTGATGACAGAATTGGCAGAAGGTTTGGCTCAACGTAAACACCAAGTACGGGTGCTAACAGCAATGCCTTGGTATCCCAATAGTGAGATCTCCCCTGAATATCAAGGCAAGCTGTACGTCACAGAAGAACGAAATAATGTCAAGATTCAACGCAGTTTTGTTTGGATTCGCCGTCAGAGGAATTTTTTTAACCGTGCTTTGTTTGAAATTAGCTTTGTTGTCCTCAGTTTTTTCCAAGCATTAAAAGGTAGTCGTCCTGATGTTATTCTCTTAACGATTCCTGGGCTACCCGTGTGTGTTCCTGCGGCTATGTTGGGATGGTTATACCAAGCCCCAATCATTCTAAATTTGCAAGATATTCTGCCTGATGCAGCAGTTCATGTCGGACTGATTCGTAATTCTAAAATGATTCGTCTGTTTCAATGTTTGGAAAATTTTGCCTATCGTACTGCGACTAAAATCAGCGTCATTAGTGATGGGTTTACTAACAATCTTTTAAATAAAAAGGTTCCTAGAGAAAAAATCGTTGAAGTATCGAATTGGGTTGATATAAATTTCATCAAACCCTTACCGAAAGAGGATAATTATTTTCTGTCTGAAAATAATTTACATAATAAATTTGTCGTCTTGTATTCCGGCAATATTGCTCTGACTCAACCCTTGGAAATTTTAATTGATGCGGCTCAAAAGCTAGATCAGATCAAAGATATCGTCGTGGTAATTGTTGGGAAAAAGAAAGCCTTAGAGAGATTAGAACAATATTGTCAAGAGAAGCAAATCAGTAACGTTATTTTACGACCTTTTCAGCCCAGAAATAAACTACCAGAATTACTAGCAGCAGCCGATGTAGGAATGGTGATGCAGAAGAGTAATGTTATTTCTTTCAATATGCCCTCAAAAATCCAACTTTTACTCGCTAGTGGTCGTCCGATTATTGCTTCAGTTCCCAATGAAGGAACTGCCGCAAAAGCGATTCAAAGAAGTGGTGGTGGTCTTGTTGTTCCCCCAGAAGATTCTGACGCTTTAGCTAAAGCCATAGAGCGGCTTTATAATGATCGTGAATTAGTCGTTTCTTTGGGAAAAAATGGCAGAGAATATGCCAAGAAACACTATAATATCGAAACAACGTTAGATAAATACGAAGAATTATTACTATCCCTAAATCAAATAGGCAAGAAACACTATGCATTATAAGCTGTTCATCATTTAAAGTGCTACTTGAGACTGTATGGAAGCAGTGAAACGCTCCCCAATGAAGTTCAAAGAAAGAGTTTGGGCATTTGCACCAA
>JBCDDV010000088.1:0-7674 GCA_039180145.1 Cyanobacteria bacterium P01_G01_bin.49
CTTGTAGCTTAAAGTCGTATTGAAGTTATAGGGCTGATATTCCCCTATTCCTCTGTTAAAACCATAATTTATCAGGCCGGAAAGACCAAGTCCTTCCCCTTTTTTTAAGATTAGATTAATATTTTGAGTAATATTATTTAGTTAAGATCAGTTGCCATTAATGTACAAAGAAGATTTGGCTTATATTCATAATCAAGGGTTCGGTCATTTAGCCGATAATGCGGTTTCTGTTATTTTAAATGCGTTTAAAGAAAGCCAAAAAACTCAGGGATTATTAATTGATCTTGGGTGTGGAAGTGGCATTACGGCTGCCAAATTATTGGCTACTGGTTATGATGTAATCGGGGTAGATTTATCGGCTGATTTAATTGCGATCGCACGTCAACGAGTTCCTCAAGGGAAGTTTTATCTTGAGTCTTTTTTCAACTTTCCATTGCCTTTTTGTGAGGCTGTTATTGCTATTGGTGAATGTTTTAACTATTTATTCGATCAGCAAAATACGCCAGAAAATCGTTTAAAATTATTTCAGAAAATTCATGATTGTTTATCAGTTGATGGCTTTTTTCTCTTAGATATTGCTGAACCTGGAAGAGTCCCTAACGAATTTTTCAGAACTTATACTGAAACCAATAACTGGGTTGTTTTAATGACAGCGAGAGAAGATCAAAATAAGAAACAATTAAGCCGAAAAATTACGACATTTCGGAAAATTGGAGAACTTTATCGACGGGAACAAGAAGTTCATCACCTCTGTTTGCTAGAACGAAGAGAATTGCTTGAACAACTTCGTACCATAGGGTTTCAGGTTGAAATTTTAGAAGGTTATGGAAGCTTGACCTTTTCACCTGGACATATTGGGTTACTGGCTCGAAAATTATAAACTAATATGGCTCAATAACAACTGATGCTAAATGCAGTTAATGAAAGGTACTGAATTAATATTTATTTTATAGATTTGTGATGAGTTGTTAACTTAAACTTGGAGTATTGAGAATGATACAAAATTCCCAATGTCTATAATTTAACCTTGGGTTCTATGAAACACAGTATTCAACGGTTTAATCCTGACAAACTTTATGAAATTGTTGTCAGCGCTTGTTTTTCTATCAAAGCAAAATCAAGTCAAGAAGCACAAGAAAAACTCAGTGCATTATTAAGCGAAATTGATGCAGATCACTGGGAATTTGAAAGAGTTAGTGAAGCAGAAAATTAGTTATGATTTCTTTATCTGATGCCGAAAAGAAAGCCATTGATTTTATTTTAGAAGAATGGGAACTTTCCCAGCCAGAACGAGACTGGTTTGTCATTAATGACTCTAAAACGATTTCTGATCGATGGTGGCATATTGTCGAAGTTTCTGTTAAGGATTTACCGGACAAATGGGTCATTCAAGTTTATGAAGATGGAGAATGCGATCCCTGTTACACCTTCTCTTCCCCTTTCTCAGAAACAGAAATCAATGCGAAGTTAGAAACCTTGCCTGAAGCCTTGGCAATAGCATTAAAAGAGGAGAGAGAAGGCTATATTTAAAGGTGACTTAGTGATATATAGCAAATATATAGCAGTTCTCACATTTATGAGGTACAGAGTTTTTGGTTTGAGGCAGAAGGCAGGAGTTAGGTGTACCTCATGAGTACGACAAACTCTACATCATTACTTTTTGGAGTAAGACTGATATAGCTTTACTATGTACTGAATTGTTTTTTCTCTAGACATTTCCAAAATCCTCAAGATAACTAAATAGTTACTGGCTGTTTCTAGATGGGAACTCTAGAAATAGATGTAAAGCCAGATCGAAATATGAAAGTTATCTCAAACAAAGAATCAATATCTCAAGTCAATAGGGTTAAACCGCTCAACCGTATCGTCTTATCTCTAGTAGGTATGGTGATCGGTTTTGCTATGTTTAATGGAGCCGGAACACAGTTAAAAGCTCAAATTTTATCTGAAAATGAAGCAGTAGAGTCCAAGTCTGAAACGACTTTGATGCACTCACCGTTGACAATTGCTCAAAGTAGCAACGTCTCATCTGCTAATGATAAATATCATAATCTCTCTCAAATGCTAAATTGTCCACAAGACCAAGGTCAATACGGGAATTTTTATGATTATGGCTATTGGCAAGGAGGTTCGTGGTGTGGTCAAACAGGAGAACCTGGGTATTGGGTTTGGGCCAATCCTAACTGGTATGTCTGGCAAGATATGGTTCCGGCAAAAGCCTCGGCCAATGGTTCCTATTTCAGTCTGGTGCAAGTCCTCAATTGTCCTAGAGATCGAGAACAGTATGGAGATTACAGCAACTACGGTTATTGGGGAGGAGGTTCGTGGTGTGGCCAAACAGGAGAGCCTGGGTACTGGACTTGGGTTTATCCTAATTGGTATGTTTGGAAAGGTCAGTATTAACTAACCTGAGTTCGGTGACAGGATTATTTATGTTACCTGGGGTAGTGAATATACACGGAGATACGTTTGAAAGAGCGATCGCCCCATTCTTTAAGCAAATTTAACGTACAAGTGATAAAGTTAATGGCATGGTAATTTTGATCAATTATGAATCCCGAACTTTTTGTCAAAGTTGATCGCTATATCGCAGACTTATTAACACCGCAAGATAATACTTTATTAGCAACGATAGAATCTTTGGATAAAGCAGGAATGCCACAGCATAGCGTATCTCCTAATCAGGGAAAAATGCTATACACTCTGGCTTTGCTTTGTAACGCGCGGAATATTTTGGAAATTGGTACTTTAGGAGGCTATAGCACCATCTGGTTAGCAAGAGCATTGCCCGATGGTGGTCGTTTGCTAAGCTTGGAATATAATCCCGTTCATGCGGAAGTAGCGCAGCAAAATATTACTCAAGCGGGTTTGGAGTCGAAAGTTGAAATTCGCGTTGGGAAAGCCATAGAATTATTGCCCCAAATCGAATCGGAAATTTCAACCTCCTTCGATCTGATTTTTATTGATGCGGATAAACCACCCTATACAGAATACTTTCAATGGGCAGTTAAATTAGCTCGTCCAGGGGCATTAATTGTAGCGGATAATATAATTCGTGAGGGGAAAGTTCTTGATCGCCACAGTAAAGATGAGAAAGTATTGGGAGTACAGCGTTTTAATCGAATGCTAGCCACCAATCACGATGTTACGGCTACTATTCTCCAGACTATTGGCATTAAAGGTTATGACGGTATGGCGATCGCTGTAGTCAATCGAAATTCAAAATCAAGTTAGTAAATATCACATTTAGCGAGTCTAGAAGACAGATGAGAGAATAGCTAATAATCAAGTTTTTTGCTAAGCCTTACTGTAAATTCTGGAGTACAGTGAAAAATTTAGCTTAAATATAGCATAATCGATTTAATTTAACTAAAAGATAACTCAAAATTAAACCTAACCCTAATCCTTACATCCTAAACTAATCAAAATATTCAGAATAAGGCACGATGAAAAAGTTTGCTGTTGAAGGGGCAGATATTCTTACTCCCGATGGTTGGGTAAAAAATGCCACAGTGATTATTGAAAATGGAAAATTCTCGGCCATAGAGACATCTCTCCCTCCTAAGTTACCAACAATTGCGGCGAGAGGATTATTGATGTTACCTGGGATAGTGGATATACATGGAGATGCGTTTGAAAGAGCGATCGCCCCACGTCCTGGCGCGCATTTCCCCTTTAAAATGGCCATACTGGAAAATGATCGCCATTTAATAGCTGCGGGAATTACAACTTTTTTCTATTCCATTACCGATTCTTATGAACCTGGATTACGCAGTCGGGATACAGCGAGGGAGATTATTAATTTTATCCTGGGAGAAGGAAAAGAAAGTTTAAAAGCTGACAGTCGCATTCATATCCGTCACGAACAGGCCAATACAGATAACTATGATGAATTATGTGATTGGTTGAAACAGGGAAAAATTGATTTATTATCTCTCAATGATCATCTTCCCCCCGTAGGAGATGACTACAAACTGAACCGTCATCTTAATTCTTTGCGACGCAGACATAAGATGAGTGATGAGGAATTACATGATCTCATGCAAACAGCTTTGAGTAATCAAGAAAAAGGATTACAACAAATTGAAGAATTAGTCACTTTGGCTCATCATTGCGATATTCCCCTTGCTTCTCACGACGATGATACAGAAGCTAAAGTCGAATTGAGTGCGAAACGGGGAGTTTCTATTGCCGAATTTCCCGCCACGATTGAATTAGCGGCTAAATCGAGGAATTATGGCGCGTCAGTATTAATGGGTGCGCCAAATTTAATCAGAGGTGGTTCTCATGTCGGTTGGATGAGTGTTGAAATAGCAGCGAAGAAAGAGGTAGTAGATTGTCTGTGTTCTGACTATCATTATCCTTCTCTATTTCACGCACCTTTTAAATTAGCTGAAATGGGAATTATGACGTTTGAAGAAGCCTGGAAATTGGTTTCTACTTATCCCGCTAATGCTGCGGGAATAGGGAGTCGTAAAGGTAGGATTGCTCAAGGGTTGGATGCAGATTTTCTCTTAGTTCAACCACATAATTCTTATGCTAATAGTATTAAGGCGATTTATATCAAAGGACAAGAAGTTGCACGTTATTGAATTTTTTTATACTGAGACTAAATAATAACCAGATGATTCATGATTATTTTAAAAAGTTATTTCCAAAGAAAAAATATCACCTCGAAAATGACTGATAGTGTATTCAAATAAATGATTATTTTGATCACAGACAAAACTTTTAGTAATTAATAACGGTATCCCTGGATTGATTTTGAGAAGTTTTCCATATTCTCTAGAAGCTAATTCGGTTTCGATTTGAGTTTTTGTTCGATGGGGCTGAATATGATAGTGATTTTGTAATAAAGTATAGAGGGAGTTGGTTTGATAAATTAATACCGATAAATCAGGAAATTTGTCAGCAATTAGATAAGAAATACTCAAACACAAAGGCTGTAGATCGGACATATTTTGTGACTGTTTTTTGACCATTGCTGTTGCTGTCCGCAGCAATTTTAAGCGAAAAATAGAGTCATTAATACTAATATTTAAACATTGAGCAATTTCAGGAGAAGCGGGAATGACTTGACTACTGATAATTTTAAGACAAGGAAGATAGCCTAAATCAAACAAGCTTTCAGTAAAATTTGTTTTAAAATTAAGAGAATAATCTAACTTTTGTTCTTTAACAAACGTGCCGCTTCCTTGGAGACGATACACCAAATTTTTCTCAATTAAAGAAGCGATCGCCTGACGAATAGTTAATCGATGAACGCCATAGTTTGAGGCTAATTTATTTTCTGAAGGGAGTTTTTCTCCTGGTTTATAAGTCCCTTGCTCAATTTGTTTGATTAATTGTTGAGCAATTTTTTGATAAATAAATTGGGATTTTTGCTGACCCATCATCAATATTGTTTAGGGTTTGCTAAAAGCCAGAGAATTAATTCTCCGTCTAATATGTTAAGTCTGTTTAAACGGACTTTTGGTTTGAGGCAGCGATTTGAATCGCTGACTGACTGACTGATTGATTCTGTGTTTGAGCCATGAAATTAATTTCATGGCGGTATATTGGGAAAACCATTCAATCTTTTTGTAACGGTTTATTTAACAATTTATATTGTTGTGGCGGATTATTGTTGTGATCAATGTATTCTAGCATAACAATTGTCGTATTTTGTTGATGATGTATTTTTTGATTTTCTACATAAGCGATCGCAGTATCTAATTGTTTTGCGCCTAATGAGAATACGCCGTAACCTTCTTGCCATGAGAATTTAGAAGCATTGGGAAAATTTTGATTTAGGTAATGAGAACTACTGCCTTTGATACGTTTAACAAATTCTGCAATTGATAGACTCGGTGGAATGGAAGCAATTAGATGAATGTGATTTTCCGTGCCGTTTATAGCGTGAATAATACAGTTTATAGAATCTGCTTTACCGACAATATAAGGATAAAGTCTAGCTTCACGTTGATTGTCAATTAATGATTCTCTTTCTTTTGTCGCCCAGACCAAATGATAATACAAACGCCACAAAGCCATATTAATTGTTAAATGTGATCGCTACTTGCCCAATTTGAAGTCAGAGAATTAATTCTCCGTCTAATATGTTAAGTCCGTTTAAACGGACTTTTGGTTTGAGGCAGCGATTTGAATCGCTGACTGATTGATTCTGTGTTTGAGCTATGAAATTAATTTCATGGTGATCTTAACCATAATTACAGGAATAAATATTGTTACCAGCAACCCAGGTTTGGGTGACTTGGGGAAGTCCTTTAACCATTTGTACCGCAGCTAAATCCGCCCGTTTACCGACGGCAATTTCACCGCGATCGCCTAGATTTAATGCTTTCGCTGGATTCGCTGATACCAATGCGATCGCTTGAGGTAAGGTTAGGGGAGACATATCAGGCAAGCGAAATACGGCGGTTAGTAACGTAGCAGGGGAATAATCAGAACACAAACAACTGGCTACTTGATGGGAAATTGCGTCAATGGCTTTCATAGAACCGCTTTGACTTTGACCTCGTAGAAGATTAGGCGCGCCAAAAATCGTGGACAAACCTTGCGATCGCGCTTCTTTGGCTGTTGCTAAATTAATGGGAAACTCGCTCAATTTTACCCCCATTTTCCCCATCGTTTGCACTCGTTCGGGAGTATCATCATCATGACTGGCGATCGCAACATTTTTTGATAAGGCTTGAGTAATCAAGATTTCAATGCGTTCAGTAGCTCCCACAGCATTGTTTAGCTTCCGTTCAATGGTTGCTGTTATTTCATCGGCAGTTTTATTGTAGGTGCGAGAAAGGTAGGTTTGATAAGCTTGTAAGTCTTTAAATTGTCCCTGTCCTGGGGTATGATCCATCAAAGAAAAAAGATGAATAGAGTCTTCAGCTAATAAGTCTAAAAGGGTTGGTAAACTGGTGGGATCAGTAATTTCATAGCGACAATGAACACGATTATCGACTAAAGCATGGGGTTGATATTGATGAATTGCCCGCACAATTTCTGCTGCCATTTCGTTATTTCTAACCCCTAATTCTTCATGAGCAAAGGAAATCGCATGAAAGGGTGTGGTAATTCCTGCCATTGCGTTGCGTCGATCAATTTGAGAGATAGCAAATTCTCTGGGAAAAAAAATGCCAGGACGGGGTTCGATTTCTTTTTCAATGGCATCACAGTGTAAATCAATTGCCCCTGGTATTAAATATTGACCTTGTAAATTAACGGTAGGAATATTTCGGGAATTATCATGATTAATATCTGTAATAATGCCATCTTCTATTAATAATGAAGCATCTTCTAAAATTTCGTTAGGTAAAATAATTCGGGCATTGGTTAAATAAGTTTTCATAGTTACTACCTGGACAAAAATAAACGTTACGGTTGAGATGAGGCAGGAGTCGGGTTACAACTTTGTACTCCACAAGTATGAGAATTGCTCTATGTCCAAACAAATTGGTATAAAAAGAATAGGAGTTTAGGAAAAAAATCTATAGCATTTCCCACAGTTATGAGGTACAGTAACAGCAATGAGTAAACCAGTTGCGAATATCTTTTTGAGTCACTTGTAGCATGGCAAAAGTAATGGCATTTATTAAATCTTTATAGTTTCTTGCTTTAAGTTTTCTCCTATTGAAAACTTTTGGTCAAAAGTCAAAGCTATTTTAAGAAAAATTAAAG
>JBCDDV010000089.1:0-7647 GCA_039180145.1 Cyanobacteria bacterium P01_G01_bin.49
ATTTTGGGCTACTTATTTGGCTTTAGCCCTGATGGTTGGACGATCACAGGTATGGCAAGTGTCAACAATCTAGAAGATCTTGTCGGGGGACACCTTTGGGTCAGTCTTTTGTGTATTGTGGGTGGGGTTTATCACATTGTCTCTGGGCCTACTGCCTGGGCAAAACGGGCTTTGATCTGGAGTGGAGAAGCTTATCTTTCCTACAGTTTAGGCGCATTGGCCCTCATTGGCTTTAGTGTGGCTTGTTTTGTCTCTGTCAATGAGATTGCTTATCCTAGCGTATTTTATGGAGCTATTGGAGACAGTAATTCTTTACGGCCTGTCTTAGCCAGTGTCCATGCTACTTTAGGCTTTCTGGCTTTAATGGGTCATCTTTGGCACGCTTACCGAGTCCGCTTGGCCTTAAAGGGAACGCGCTATGACACTTTCTTTGATTTGATTGCCAAGAATGTCACCCTAGTGGTTCCGACTAATCTGAGTCATTCAACCACTCAAGCCAACATTGATTAAACATACATTGAAGGAGAAAACAATGACTGCGACGACAATTAATTCATCAGCCAAAAAGATTCCTTGGCGGGCCGGAAATGCCCGACTGGTTAACTTATCAGGAAAGCTTTTAGGGGCCCATGTTGCCCATGCGGGACTGATTGTCCTTTGGGCGGGAGCCATTACCCTGTTTGAAGTGAGTAACTTTGACCCGTCTGTGCCGATGTATGAACAGAGTTTGATCGTCCTCCCCAACCTTGCTCGTTTAGGGTTCGGTGTCGGAGAAGGGGGCATGGTAACAGATACTCATCCCTTTTTCGTCATTGGGGCATTACACCTGATTAGTTCTGCGGTTTTGGGGGCAGGAGGAATTTTTCATGCGCTTAAAGGTCCGAACAAGTTAGAGGATCAGTTTTCTTTCTATGGCTACCGTTGGAATGATGCCAATAAAATGACTGACATTTTGGGCATTCATCTCGTTTTACTGGGAGTCGCTGCCATGGCCTTCGTTGCTAAAGCCATGTTTTGGGGAGGACTTTATGATCCTCTGGTAGAAAACGTCAGAGTCATTACCAACCCCACCTTGGAACCAGGAACCATTTTTGGTTATTTGTTCGGCACACAAGGAAAATTTTGGTTAGCTGGGGTCGATAACCTAGAAGATGTGGTGGGTGGCCATATTTGGGTCAGTGCGCTCTGTATTTTGGGCGGACTTTGGCATATTGCCACTAAACCTTTTCCTTGGGCAAAAAAACTCTTTGTTTGGTCGGGAGAAGCCTATCTTTCCTACAGTATCGGTGCAGTCAGTTTAATGGCTTTTGTGGCAGTTTTATTTGTCTCGGTTAACACCCTTGTTTTCCCTCCTGAATTTTTTGGCCCAGCCTTAAGTCTCAAGTTTGATCGCTTTCCTGTCTTTGTTAGCAATGATGGACAACTCACTTGTCGTGTCTGGTTAGCCAATGCCCATTTTTGGTTAGGGTTCTTTTTCTTACAGGGACATTTATTCCATGCCTTGCGTGCCGCCGGGTACAGCTTTACCGAAGGTCAAGTTATTGAATCAACCAGAGGTCAGATAAATTGAAAATGACAACGAAACCGACTAATTTCTTTAGAGTCCTTGGTTTTTCTGCCGATACTGCCTTGGCAAATAATTCTGTTACCGACTCCCTAAACCCCTATTCTTGGTGGGCAGGGAACTTTCGCTTCATTAATCAGTCGGGTAAATTATTGGGAGCGCATATTGCTCATGCCGGGTTAATCGTTCTCTGGACGGGCGCGATGACCTTATTTGAATTATCCCAATTTAATCCCGATTTACCCATGTACGATCAAGGGTTAATTTTGTTGCCCCATTTAGCCACGTTGGGACTTGGTGTTGGAGCCAACGGAGAGGTGGTTGATACTTATCCCTACTTCGTGGTTGGCGTGCTGCATTTGGTGAGTTCGGCCATTTTGGGTGCTGGTGGACTTTATCATGCTGTACTGGGTCCTGATACGTTAGATAAGAAAGGCTTTGGTTACGAGTGGAAAGATGGCAAAAAGATGACCAGTATTTTAGGGGTTCATCTTGTCTTGTTAGGATTAGGTGCTTTACTCTTGGTGACGAAAGCGGTGTTACTGGATGGTTTATATGATCCTGCCTTGGGAGATGTGCGCGTCATTAACGACCCAACCCTTAACCCTCTGCGAATTTTTGGCTACCTGGTGGGCATTACCCCTTCAGGATGGACTTTGCAAGGGATGGCAAGCGTTAACAATCTCGAAGATGTAGTTGGTGGTCACATTTGGATCGCTGCTATCTGCATCTTAGGTGGCATTTGGCATATCAACACCCAACCCACTCCATGGGCAAAAGGATTATTTATTTGGTCAGCAGAAGCCTATCTTTCCTATAGTCAAGCGGCTTTAGCTTATATGGGCTTTTTTGCCGCTTATTTTGTCTGGGTCAATGATACGGTTTATCCAACGGTGTTTTATGGCCCTGTGGAAACGACCACCGTTGATGGGGTGATTACTCCGAGAACTTGGTTGATGCTGTTTCAACTTATTTTCGCCTGTTTACTGTTAGCCGGACATTTTTGGCACGGTCTCAGAAGTCGGGCGATCGCCGCTGGATTTGTCTTTCGTCAAATGAGCTTTAATCCAGAGAGTATATTTGGGGATCAGCAGTTTAACAGTGGTTCCCTAGTTTCAGGCATTATCCAACCCTACGAAAATGATCCTCTAAAGGGAAATTTAGCCACTCCAATTAACACCAGTTTTCTTTCTCTAACTTGGCTGCGAAATCTACCCATTTATCGAGAAGGATTATCTCCCATTGCTAGAGGCTTAGAAATTGGGATGGTTCATGGTTATTGGCTTTTGGGTCCTTTTCTCAAGTTAGGTCCTTTACGCAATACGGATCAAGCTTTATTGGCAGGATTTGCTAGTGCATCGGGATTAGTCCTTATTGCCAGTCTTTGTCTTTTCCTCTATGGGGTTGCGACTTTTCAGAAGCAAGAAGAACCCAAAGGCGTTCTCCCTGATAACCTCAAAACCTATCAAGGTTGGAGCTTTTTTACGTCGGGTTTCTTGATCGGTGGTTTAGGTGGCGTGATTTTTGCTTGTTTTATTTTGCTTGAAATTAGTCGTTCAGGTATTGTTTAGCATTTCATTGATTGAGGCAATTAGGGGAGGAATACTCCCCTGTTAATTCCAATTATTTGGTCATAATCTTATGAATCAATCTAATTTTCTCCATCCTTTACATCCCTATCATGGTCATTACAGTCTTGAAAACCTTGCTTTTAATGCCAACACTCAAGCGTTTTCGCAAAAGGTAAACTATATCTGTAATCTACAGACAAATGGCAAATTATCTGCCGAGGAAGCTTATGATAAAGTCGACTTTCTCTGGCAGCAACTCCAACAAGCTACAAGGCAACAAGATATTATTTAATTCAAAAATTTATCACATGGAAATTGGAGATTTTACCATGACGATTCCTTTACTTAATTATCCCTTATCCACCTCAAACCAACGAGTCAATGGGTTTGAAATTCCTGGAGATGAAGTTCCCAAAATTTACAGCTTAGATAATGTGCCTAAAGGAGCGGAAATAGATGAAATTATCTGGACTTGCTACCGACAGATTTTTAATGAACAGCAAATTATTGCGTTTAATCGCCAAATTTGTTTAGAATCTCAGTTAAAAAATGGGCAAATTACCATTCGAGATTTTATCAGAGGTTTGCTCTTGTCTGACTCCTTTCGTCGCTTAAATTACGAAACGAATAATAATTATCGTTTTGTTGAGATGTGCCTTCAGAGGGTTCTAGGTCGTTCAGCGTACAATAACCAAGAAACACTAGCTTGGTCTATTATCATAGCGACTCAAGGATTACAAGGTTTTGTAGATCAATTACTTAATAGTGATGAGTATCTCAGGCACTTTGGGGATTATATCGTTCCCTATCAACGTCGTCGGATTTTGCCCCAGCAAACCCTTGGAGAATTACCATTAGCCCGGATGGCACGTTATGACGCTCACCATCTGACTCAACTACAAACAAGCGGTCAACTCAAACCGCTTGTCCGTAAGATAGTAGATCGTAGTGCTTCTGTTTATCGCAAAGTGATTCTTATTGTTCCTGCTGCCTCAGTTGCTTTATTGATCGCCACTGTAATCCTTGTGGTCACTTCCTGATTGGGGTTCCGTTGCCAAAATTAGCGATCGCACCTACATAAATGCGATCGCTTTCTAACAAGAGTTTTCAACTTTGATTAAGCAAAGACAAAATTATCAGCACTCAAACTACTAGAACTAACCCCAAGCAATTTGGCTAACTCATCGTCTCCGAGAGCAATTAAGGTATTCCCTTCCTCTTCAGTTAGGGTTAAACCCTCAAAGCCAATACCCAAACCAGCAATACCTAAAACATCGGCTTCGAGGTCAAAGTCAGTGATGGTGTTAGTTGCTTCGGGAATTTCCCCATTGGCGATCCAGAATTGATCCGCATCTGCACCTCCTGTAACAACGTTGTCACCGCCTAAGAGGAAGAAACTATCCTCTCCTGCATCACCAGAAGCAAAGTCATTGCTACCCAAGATAAAGGTATCATCGCCCGACTGTCCATCAAGGCGATTATTGCCACTGCCAGCAGAAGTATCAAGGAGGTCATCCCCAGCATCAGCAAAGACCTGATTGTCACTGCCATCAAAACCTGGCGTAACACCGATATCGAAGGTATCTCCTTCTAGGGTTCCGAAAACGGGAAGTAAGGAGGGTTCTTCACCGCCTTCGCCACCTTCACCAGATGCTAATTCAACATTTAACTCGTATTCGCCGTAGTAAATGCCAAGTTCTGGGAAACTCCAACCGCTACCATTACTTAGGTTATCTTCCACTAGCGGGTCGTAGCTGGTATTTCCAAGCTGGCTGACACCGACGTAGTAAGTGCCTGCTTCATTTGCGGTAAACTCAAGATAGGGGTCACGGCTGAATTCTTCATCGGGTGCTGCACCGTTGTTAACGCTGGCTAACTCATTACCGTCTGCATCGAATAAGCGCAGTTCAGAATCTAACTGTTGTTCTCTTCCAAAGGCAGCAACCTCAAAAGGAACAGTATCAATATCTAGCTTGAGTGTATCCCCAGCCTCCAAGTCAAAGCTGAAGAAATCTACATCTTCGGTCGCGTCTGCCCCCTCCGGCACCCCAAACCCTGGAAGCGCGTTTTCAGCAGGCTCACGACGTTGGAAAGCAGCCGTAACCGTAGCCGTGGGATTAAAGGGATTGAGATTGAGGTCGGTTGCTTCAGCAATGGTGTCATTGAAGCCAACCTCTTCGGTGGGTGCCGGAACCTGTTCGGGAATATCCACCACCGTAACAACTGCTTCAGGGGCTTCGGGGTCGATTGAGTAATCTGTACTCTCAGCCAAGGAAAACGTTGCGGTTTCAACCTCTGGTGTTCCACCATCTGACAGTGGAGGTAGGGAGACTATAGCAGTAGCATCGGTAATATTGAGCGAGAAACCTGTATCGGTGATTTCTGTAATCTCTCCGCCTGTTACAGTAATGGCTTCAGCATCAAACTCTGATAAATCATCAGCATTAACCGTGACTTCAACGCCTTCTGCGGGGGGAAAGGCAGTGAGGTTGAAGATCAGTTCTCCTGCGGTATTATCTGACTCAACCGCAACCGCTCCACTTCTCAAGCTGACTTCTAGGACAGAATCGGGATTATCGGCAATGGTGAAGTTGACTTCACTGGCATCACTATCAATTGTGTAGTAAGGCGTTTCTTGCAATGCTAAGTTATAGCCTTGTAGTCCCTCATCAAACGGATCTTCAAAAGCACTGAGGGTAACAGAGGCTTCCTGCTCAGTGACTTTGAAGAAAAAGCCATTAAAGGTTCCATTGGGTGTAGGAAAAACGCCGCCAGAAACTTCAGTATTGAGAACATCAAACTGAGGCAAAATAGCGGGTGCATCACCTCTAACGTAAACCAGTACGCCTTCTTCTGGAGGGGCTTCACTGAGGCTGAAGTTAAGGACAATTTCTGTTTCTTCAGATTCGATTAATTCAGTCCCACTAATCGTCAGACCCACTTCAGGAATAACGCTGGGTACTGGAACTTGCTCTTCGTTGTCGTAGAAAGTGGGCGTTACCTGATACGCCGTTTCTGATACGCCGTAGCCTTCCCCTCCTTCTAAGTAGAACGTCACGTCTTCAGGGCCATCCGTTTCACCGAAGATGGGTTGTATACCATCAGGGCCAGGTTTGAGGAAACCAGCATCTCCCCAGTAAGGAGTGTTAGCAGCCATTGTCATGAAGGTCGCTGGCTCGAAAATTCTCAACTGAAACCCAGTTTCCCGACCTGTTTCATCAGTCACAACATCGACCAGTTCTGCGCCAGGGGTAAACGGGGGGGATTTCAAGAAATTGCTAGAAATGTAATCTCGCAGATAGATATCACTATTAACCGTGAGCAGAATGCCTTCTTCAGGAATCTCTCCTTCTGTTGTAAACAGCAAGTTAACAACAGAGCCTTGCTGAGGATAGCCTTCGATTACGCCGTTGCTAATCAAATCTTCTTGCTCTAGCTCTCCAGAGATCACCCGTGGATCGGCAAAATTGGCAAAGGTTCCTGTCGAGAAGTTTAGAGAGACTCTTGGCTCGCCTTCTTGTGCTGTATCAATAGTCTCTGGAGGCGTGTTGTTAGGGCGAGTTGGCTGCTCGCCTAAGAAAACAAGCTCATCAGGATTGAGCGCAACGGTAATCTCATACTCTCCAAGATTTATTCTAGCTTCAGGATCTCCGTCACCACTGGCTGGAATAAAAGGATCGTATGCTAGCCCACCCCAATTTTCAGGACTAGCAATCCGTTGGATGGCACCAGTAGAAAACGCACTAACGCCCAAATAATAGGTTCCACTTTCGGGCGCTTCAAATTCAAGGTAGGCATCTACAAACGAAGCAAAGAGTTCGCCTGGTGCTGAACCATTTTGTGCTGCCGCTAGTTCAGTACCCTCAGCATCAAATATTCGCAAAACAGCAAGCGGTGCAAGCGGTTCGATGGCAAAGTCAGGAATGTCAGGATTTCCTCGAACTCTAGCATCTGAGTCAAAGGAGACAATATCGCCCGCTTCGAGGTCGAATTTGTAAAAGTCTACATCTTCTACATCATCAACATAGGTAAAGCTACCGTCTTGATTTTGATAGCGGTTACCGATTTCAAATCCAATGGTTTCTGTAATGATGACCTCTGAATTGTCGCCGCCGAGTCCGATATCTTGAGCCAAAGGCAGAATATCGTTCGGCTCTCTGAAATTAGCGGGAACTTCCGCACGGGTGTCGGTGATGGTAAATTCACTACCGCTAACGTCGGTATTTACTTCATACCCGTCACCCGTTTCCAGGGTAAAGCTAGCCGTTTCTAACCCCTCAGCTTCCCCATCAGCAGCAACAGGCAAATCGACTAAAACAGTAAAATCCGTAAGTCGAATATCAAAAGCGTCCTCTCGGACGTTGACAATTTCCCCACCATTACCAACTTCAATCGCATCTAAATTAAACTCACTTAGATTAGGCGCACTGACTCCAACAACTATTCCCCCTTCAGGAATGGTTCCATTGGTCACATTAAATACATGAGCCGAAACCGTTCCTTCCTCTTCAA
>JBCDDV010000090.1:0-7610 GCA_039180145.1 Cyanobacteria bacterium P01_G01_bin.49
ATCAGTTTTAGGCAAAGAAAAACGAGTTTGAGAACTGTCTAAATCTTTTACTCCAGGTTGCTTTAGCTTAAATTCCATTCGTTTGATGGGATCACGAATAACCCCCTCTTGTTGCTTGGGATCATAAGCATCAGGAACCCCAAATGACTGATTAGGAACTAAATAAGCGGCTAATTGCTGATTTTCCAGTGAATTTCCGATAGTTGTTACCACCGCTTCTTTGATGGCAGGATGTTGCTGCAAGGCAGTTTCTATCTCCCCTAATTCTATGCGATAGCCTCGAATTTTTACTTGATAGTCTTCTCGTCCTAAAAATTCGATATTGCCATCGGGTAAATAACGCCCCAGATCTCCAGTTTTATATAATCTTTCTTGAGTTTGAGGATGAATAATAAAGCTAGTATCGGTTTTTTCAGGATTGTGCCAATAGCCTTCCGCTAATCCCTTGCCCCCAATATACAATTGTCCTGTCACCCACAACGGACAAGGGGTCAAAGACTCATGGAAAACATAAAACTGTTGATTGACCAACGGACGACCATAGGGAATACTCTTCCAACTCGGATCAACCTTGTCAATAGGATAGAAAATTGACCAGATGGATGCTTCTGTCGCCCCTCCCAAACTGATCACTTGGGTTGTGGGGAAACGAGAACGAAGGCGATCGCATAGATTCAACGGCAACCAGTCACCACTTAATAATACTAGCTGTAAATCCTCATTACTAGCCTCTGTTTCTAACAACATCTGCATTAACGCAGGAACAGAATTCCAAATTGTGACTTGATGTTGAGTTAATAATTCTGCCCAATGAGAAGGATCTTGACAGTGATCGCTTTCGGGAATAACTAATGTACCACCTGCTGCCAGCATTCCAAAGATATCATAAACAGAAAGGTCAAAATTTAGAGCAGAAAGAGTAATAACCTTATCTTTCGCGGAAATATCAAATTTTTGGTTGATATCAAGGATTGTATTAACTGCCCCTTGATGGGCGATCGCCACTCCTTTTGGCATTCCTGTCGAACCAGAAGTATAAATCACATAGGCTAGATCATCGGGTTGTTGTATTGAGTTTAAGGGATCGAGTGTATGATTAGGGTCTAAAGTATCAATATCAATGCGCGCTAAATTATCTTGACAATCTATCTCCAACCAAGATTGAGTTAAAATCTGATTAACTTTAGTTTCTTCTAAGAGATAATTGCGACGTTCGATAGGTAATTCGGGATCAATGGGAACATAAGCCCCACCCGCCGCTAAAATGCCCAAAACCGCTACAACTTGCTCCCATCCCTTTTCCATCATCACTGCGACTAACTGGTTAGGACGAACACCCAATGTCCGTAAATGATGGGCTAAGGTTAAAACGCGATCGCTTAATTGTTGATAGGTTAAGGTTAATTCAGGGGCAATAACAGCAATTTTTTCAGGATTTTCTCTAACTTTCTCAAAAAATAGTTCATGGAGTAAACTATTTTCCTGTGCAAACCCCATCTCAGTATTATTAATCGCTGTAATTATTTCAATCTGTTCTGGTGGTAATAACTCACGGGTTGCACTTTCCCAGAGAATTTCTTCCGTTGCCAGCCGTTCGAGGAAATGATGATAAGCTGTAAACATATCATCCAACAACCCCACAGGAAATAACTCCTCAATAGCATCCCAGTTAAATATTAATTCCCCTGCTACCTCTGACACTTGATGATCGAGGTAAACTTGAGAGGTTTGACTGACGCTATAAACAACCTCTGCCTCCCAAGTCCGAGAAGATGAAGATTGTTGGGATGTTTGCGTCAAGGTACTGGTAAACACCACAGGCATCAACGCTTCCCCTTTACCTCCTCGTAAACGGGATAACTCTCTTAAGACTTTCACCCCACTAACATGACGATGATCTAAATCTTCCCACAGTTGCCCTTGAATACGTCTAGCCCTTGTGCAAAAAGAATCTTGTCCCTTATTATTCACAGCTAAGAGCAAAGACGAGGTAAAGTCACCAATAAGATGATTGATGTCAGGATGAATGGGTAAACGATTGAATAGGGTTAAATTTAAGGTAAATTCAGAACTCTTACTCCAAGTGGTCAAAATTTCTGCAAACGCTGCTAATAAAAGTCCCGACGGCGTGATTCCCAACTGAGAAGCTTTATCCTTCAACCCTTGCCAGTCATCAGCCTTTAATTTTCGACTGCGACGCACACAATAAGGGTTTGCAACTGTCCCCAAACGCTTGGTTAAAGGCAGTTCAGGGGAAGGGGGCAAGGTAGCTAAGCGGTTTTGCCAATAGGAGAAAGAACGCTGATAACCTTCCGAGTCTCGCCAAGCGAGTTCTGCTAAGACATAATCTCGAAACGAGATAGTTAACGGGGATAGGAAAGTAGACGAATTTTCTAAGATTTGAGCAAATTCTTGTCCTAAAATCTGGAAACTCCAAGCATCCCCGATTAAAACATCAAAACTGACCAAAAATCTGGTTTTTTCCCCTGGTAAGAGAACACCTTGAATCTCAAAGAGAGGAAAACGATCTGTGGGAAACATTTGATGAGAAAGGCGATCGCGTAATTTTTCTAACTCAGTCGCAACCGTTTCTACACTTTCACCTTGCAAGTCTAAGGTTTTTATCTTATAAGGTGGTACATCAGGCAAAATTCGCTGCTGTCCATTTTCTTCTACAACTACCCGCAACATATCATGACGTTGAATCAAGAATTGTAAGGCATCTTCAACCTGTTGAACCGTCAACCCTACAGTTTCAATCTCTCGATAACCATGAGTCGCCACATTACCCAACTCAAAAGCTGCATTCCGTCCAATGAGATAAGCTTGTTGAATGTCTGTTAGGGGAAACGGTTGATAGCGATCGCTTGGGTTGGGAACCAGAGTAGGTAAATTGGATGATCCTGATTCAATTGCCTCATTTTCCGAGATTTGCGCCCCTAACCCTGCCACAGTCGGCTGTTGAAACAAACTTCGTAAAGGAATCTTCACCCCCAACCTTTCACTGATTTCAGCAATCACATTGATACCTAAAAGAGAATGACCACCCAACTCAAAAAAGTTGTCATGAATGCCAATTTTGTCAACTTTTAGAGCTTTTTGCCAAATTTCAGCAATTATTATTTCAGTTTTCGTTTGGGGTTCTACATAGTCATTGTCTAACGTCCGTCCCAAAGTTTCAGGAATAGGAAGAGATTTGCGATCTAACTTCCCATTCGGCAAACGAGGTAAAGCAGGTAATTGTATAAAGGTTGTTGGGATGGCATATTGGGGTAACTTTCCTGTCAAAAAATGGCGCAAGTTTTTGGGGAAGGGAACAGAAGATTGGTTATTTTCTGAAAAAGAGGAGTGATCAATAACAATATAAGCCGTTAACCGTTGATTACTGGGTTCTTCTTGCCAAACCATCACAGCATTTTCAACCATTCCTGGATATTGACTCAATGCTGCTTCAATTTCTCCCATTTCCAGGCGATAACCCCGTACTTTGACCTGATTATCCCGCCTTCCCAAAAATTCTAAATTTCCCTGGGCATCATACCGTACCAGATCCCCCGTTTTATATAAGCGACTCCCCCCAACCCCCCTTACTAAGGGGGGCGAAGGGGGGATCGGGGGTAGGGGGGAAACCATTGGATTTGGAATAAACCGTTCTGCCGTTAAAGGCGATCGCCCCAGATAACCTCGCGCTATTCCTGCCCCACCAAGGTATAATTCTCCTGTAACGCCTTGGGGAACTAAATTCAAGTAACGATCTAAGATGTATGTCTGGGTATTAGTAATTGCTTTCCCAATCGTAACCAACCCTTGATCATTAGACTGAACCGACGCATAGGTAGAATAGGTCGTATCCTCTGAAGGGCCATAAAGATTGAAAATATATTGAATATGGCTCAATTGCTCCAATTGCTCTACCAAACGATGAGGTAATGCTTCCCCTGCCAAATTAACCGCTTTTACTGATGTAGGAATACCCTCAATCCTCAATAATTGAGCGATCGCACTAGGAACGGTATTTATTAAAGTAATTTCTTCTTTTGCTGCTAGATCAGGCAAATCTAAAATATTTTCTGCCAATATTACCTGATACCCCCAAGATAAAGGCACAAATAACTCAAAAACCGATAAATCAAAACAAATCGAAGTCGAAGCCAACACCCCTTTTAACAATTCAGGGGAAAAACGATTCCGCGCCCAGTATAGTAGTTGAATCGTGTTACGATGAGCGATCGCTACCCCTTTTGGGCGACCTGTAGACCCAGAGGTGTAAATTACATAAGCCAAATTATCGGGATGTAAATCATTTTGAGGATTTTCTGAACTTTCTTGTGCAATTTTTGTCCAATCTTTTTCTAAATCAACGTTTTTAAAATTACTGTTCCCTGTTCTTTCCCCCCTTTGGTAAGGGGGGGTAGGGGGGGATTCCCCCTTCCCTCGAAAACTCAATAATACCGATACCTGAGAATCTTCGATAATAAAATCCAAACGATCTTGAGGATAAGCAGGATCAAGAGGAACATAAGCCCCACCCGCCTTAAGAATACCTAATAAGCCGATCACCATAAACAGCGATCGTTCAACACAAATCCCTACTTTGACCTCTGGTTTAACCCCTAATTTTTGCAGATAATGAGCTAATTGATTCGCTTTGTTGTTAAGGTCTTGATAGGTTAATGATTCATTGTTAAAAGTAACAGCAATATTATGAGGGGTTTTTTCTACTTGTCTTTCAAACAGTTGATGAATAGGAATCTCCCAGTCTTCCAGTCTCCCTGCTCCCTGCTCCCCCTCTCCCTGCTTCCTGCTCCCTGCTCCCCATTTCCCATTCACCTGAATAATTAATTGTTCCTGTTCTGTTGACAATAATAACGGTAACTCAGACACTCTTTGCTCAGAATTCGCTACAATGCCTTCTAAAAGCACTTGGAAATGCTCTGCCATACGTGCAATGGTTGCTTCTTCAAATAAATCTGTACTGTATTCAATTTGCCCATTAATGCCCTCACTCGTATCCTGAAGATTGAGGCGTAATTCATACTTAACCGTTTCGATATCTCCTGACAACCGTTCCAAGGTTATATCAGATAATTCTAATGGTTTTACAGGAGCAAGTTGAAAATCAAATTTCACCTGAAATAAAGGCATCATCTGACTGAGATGACGATCAGGATTCAAAATTTCTACTAATTTTTCAAAAGGCAAATCTTGATGGGCATATGCCCCTAACGTCACTTCTCTTACCCGCTTCAAAACCGTCTGAAATGTGGGATTTCCTGATAAATTCGTGCGTAATACCAAGGTATTAACCAAAAGACCAATTAACCCTTCCATTTCACGGCGATCGCGGTTAGCAATTTCCGTTCCAATCACAATATCATCTTGATCAGTATAGCGACAGAGCAATACTTTAAAGGCACTCAGCAGCAAGGTAAACAACGTCACCCGTTCCTTCGTACTGAGGGCTTTGAGGGCATCAGAAAGGACAGGAGAAAGAGTCAGAGGATAATGTTTCCCTTGGTAAGTCGGAACAGCAGGACGCGATCGCTTAGTGGGAAGGTCTAAAATAGGTAAGTTTTGGCCGAGTTGTTGTTGCCAGTAGTGAATCTGTTTTGCTAACACCTCCCCTTGCAACCATTGATGTTGCCAAATTGACCAGTCTCCATATTGAATAGGTAAAGGAGACAGAGACGATCCCTCAGAAGTAGAGAACCCATTGTAAAGTGTGGTCATTTCCCGTAAAAAAATCCCAATTGACCAGCGATCGCAAACAATATGATGAGTTGCAATAATTAAAATATGGTCTGTCTCAGACAGTTTTAGTAAGATTAAGCGTAATAAAGACTGAGTCAGATCAAAGGGACGCAAAGACTCTATGACCACAATACGCTGAATTTCTGCTTCTGCATCAGAAAGATCTTGCAAATCAACAATAGGCAAAGAAAATTGCTCAAACGGTTTCACCACTTGAATCGGTTGGCGATCGCTATCAGTGGCAAAAGTCGTTCGTAGCATTTCATGACGTTGCACAATTTGGTTAAGGGTGCGTTCTAAAGCTTCAATTTGTAGCTTTCCCTTAAGGCGAAACGCACTAGGAACGTTATAGGAATTATTTTCAGGTTCTAGCTGTTGAATAAACCATAATCGCTGTTGGGCAAAAGAAAGGGGAATAACTGCTGATGCTTGCCGTTTGGGAATTGTTTGAGTTTGAGAAGAGGAATGCTTAATATTTTTTTGTTTCAGTCGCTTGTCAAATAAGGCACGTTGTTCTGGAGAAAGATTCGCAATTTGATGGGAAAGGTCTTGATTCATTTTTGAGGAACGTATAGAAAGGAAATGATAAATAATCGTTTAAGTTCTTGGCTAAAATCTTCTTGACCAAAAATTCTGGTTAAGTCCTTGCATTATTATGAACTCACCGATGGAAGATTGCAACAATTGTAGAATATTATAAAGACTGAAACGCTGAACTGAAACCAAGCTCAATACAGACTGCCTTCTCGATTTCTTCCCAATAAATGTCTTCTAAAACACCCTGTTTATTCTTAATTCTCTGGGCATCGACAGCCCTCATTTGACTTAAGTTGATATGTCTGTCTCCAGTTAGTCCATTTTGGGTAGTCGGTTTAACGTTCACAACGAAGGGATAAGTCTTTGTTTTCGGCAACAAAGGAGCAACAATGGTCGTTGTCGCATTTTTGTTACCAATATCATTTTGCAAAATCAGACAAGGACGTTCTTTATCAGTTTCATGACCAACAACGGGTTTGAGATCAACCCACCATATCTCTCCGCGCCTGTAAGTTAAGTTTCCGTTAGGCATTTAAACCATCGCCCACTGTCGTATCCCAGACAGATATTTCTTCTTGAAACTCTGGGTCATTAGCCTGATCTGTATAAGCATCTTCTAGCTCTTTCCTAAAAATTCTTCTCTTCTCTTGCAAGAGAACATCATTGATAAAGCTGCTACGGTTGCTTGCTAGCTTATCTACAAATTCTAGAACTTCGTCATCCAAGGTTATACTAACTTTCTTACTCATGGTTATAGTTTGTCTACCTTAGTTTAGTAGTATTGTTTTGTCTTACTAACTAATCTTACCTTAGACTAAGAGATTACTTGAGTATCTTAAAATAAATTTTGTGTAATTATTGACATATAAAATCTTTAATATAAAATATAAATATGCTGAAATATATTCTTCTGGGATTTCTCAATTATCAACAAATGACAGGTTACAACCTCAAACGGTTGATCGACAATTCAACGGGACATTTCTGGCACGCCTACCATAGTCAAATCTATACCACCCTACGTAAAATGGAGCAGGATGGTTTAGTCACCTCTGTTATTGACGATAGTGATGAAAAGCTTGAACGAAGAATTTATGACATTACCAACCAAGGACAATCGAAATTGAAACAATGGTTGGGAAAAAGTCTCACAGAATTGCCACCGAGTAAAGACAGTTTACTTGTCAGGTTGTTTTTCTCTGGTTCGAGATCTTCTGAGGAAGTTCTTAACGAACTTAAGTTTCAGCGTCAGCTACATCAGCAACAGCTTGAGACATATCAGCAAATTAAACCAGAAGCAGATCCACCATCTGAGTCAAAAG
>JBCDDV010000091.1:0-7591 GCA_039180145.1 Cyanobacteria bacterium P01_G01_bin.49
AGGCGATCCTCTAAAAATCTACCTAACTTCAAACTGATTAAGTATTTGTTAGGGATATTAATAAAAATCAAAAGACCATAGTAATTATAAAATTGATAGTGAAAATTTCTAATTTTTTTCTATAACACAGTAAACTTATTAATCTCTTGAATCGGGTTTTCTCCTTGACCAATTCGTAGGTGATGACTATTAAGATCTTCTATAATAAATTCTTTCATTCCCCAAGGTATTGAAGCTAATTCTTGAACGATTTTTGCTCTATTCTGTTATAAAGTAAAGATAAAGAAGAAGAAAAACCAATCAAAAGAATGAAATGAAATCGGATTGATGTTTTCTTGTTTAAACTAAATGTTTAGGATTAAAGTTCTTAATGTTGTTGGGTTTCGTTCCTCAACCCAACCTACAAGATCTGCGATCGCACTAGCTCACCTATTGTGAACGTAGGGTCCTTCCTCAATACCCCCATGAGAGAGAGTAGTGTGCCAAAGCAAAGTGGCATCTTGATAACAAGCACCTCTGGGTTTGGAATTAGTCAGATTAGCCCCAATCCAGATAGACCATTCGCATCTAATCCCAGTCAAATTAGTATCGATCAAAACAGCATTAGTGAGATTGGCATTAGTCAAATCGGCATTAGTCAAATCGGCACCTCTCAAAACACAGTTGTGCAAGTTGGCACCCCTAAAGTCGGCATTTTTCAGATCAGAGAAAGCCAGTCCACTCATCATCAAGCAAGCACCAAAAAAATCAGCCCCTGTCAAGTTGCATCGACTCAATTCAACTCTGAACAGATTAGCACCTCGCAAGTTAATTCCCTGCAAATCCAAGACTGTCTTATTAACCCAATCCCATCTACTCAATTTGACCCATTCCATGTCACAATTGGGGTTCAAATCGACCCCAGCAAAGTTACGCTCCCCAGCAGCATATCGAGCCAACAATTCTTCAGCAGTCATCTCTCAAACCATGATTTAACCTCTAATCTCGTTTCTAATATAAACAATAGCGCAACCAATATCTGGTCAAACCTCCTCCAATCAGAAACCTCATTAGACATCACCTTCCAAATAACCGACCTCCCCACAGGTCAACTCGGCGAAGCCACCATCACAGGGTTTGACCCCTTCGGTCGCCCCAACGCAGGAACCATCTTAATCGACTATAACGGCAACGGAGTCGGTTGGTTCATCGACTCCACTCCATTTGAGAATTCAGAGTTCGCAGTTCAGAATACAGAATTTTCCTACAGTGCTACCTCCAACTCCGACGCTTACGGCAAATACGACCTCTTTACCACCCTCCTCCACGAAATCGCCCACCTCTACGGTTTCATCCAAGGATACAAACCCTTTGACCACCTGCATCACCCCACCGCCATCATTGACGGCTCACATCTTGACAACTACGCCCATCCCAACGACCTACTTAACAGCCACCTCGCCCCAGGTATCCGTAAACTACCCTCAGATATAAATATTGAAATCTTAAAAGCTATTTTGGAGGCAGAAGGTAATCCCCCCTTATCCCCCCTTACAAAGGGGGGCAGACAAGGAGACTTAGAACATTTAGAAGCATTGTTAACCTCAACTCCCTTATTAGCTGCGATCCCGCAGGGATCTCGCCAAGGCGAGCGCGCCAACGGCAACTTCAGCATCTCCGACCCAAATCATCCCAACTTTGGGTGGACAACCAGAGGTGCAACCACCATCCTCAACGGTCAAGCACTGCTTACAGAAGGTTCACCCTTCCTTAGCAACCTTACCCAAACCTTCGTCGTTCCTGAAGGGGCAAAAACCTTACAATTCACCCTCGTTGATGCCCAACTTGGTTCCACTCAATTCTTCCCCAGTGATGCCTTTGAAGTCGCCCTTCTCGATGCCCATAGCCTCACCTCCTTAATAGATACTGTTGATGAACTCAGCTTCACCGATGCTTTCCTTAACCTCCAAAACACAGGCAAAACCTACTTAGGCGATGATGTTCAACTCCCTCATGCCACAGGGAATTCTCCTCGTACCTTCTTCATTGATATTAGTCATTTAACCCCAGGCACAGAAGCCACCCTTTTCTTCGACTTACTTGGCTTTGGCGACCATGATAGTCAAGTCTTAATAGATGATGTGATGATCTCGACAGAGAGTGTTATTCCTCCAGCTACCATCAATGATCCTATTACCCTTTCACAAGGACAATCTACGATTATTCCTATTTTCCCTGATAACAGCGATTTAGAAGAAATTCTACAAACCTATACCATCCAAATTCAAGCCCCTGCCCGAAATGGAACCGTAAATATTGCAGAAAATGGAACTTTCCTTTACACTCCCAACGCTGGATTTGCTGGCACTGATACCTTCACCTACATCCTGAGTGATGGTAACGGCATTCAAACCAACCCAACTACCATTACGGTAACTGTGAACTCTTGCCAGAGATTCAGTGAGGCTTTTATTTATGCTACGAGAGTACGTACGTCTTATGTTACGCTGTCGTCTGCTAAATAATTACTCTATAAATAGCCTCTCATACTACAAAATAAGTGACTCATTATTTTGTGTAAGTTAACCCTTGGTTTTTGATAATATATAGTAATTATGTATTATTTGCTTGGTGAGTTCAGGATGGTGTTTTCAAATCAATGACTTATCTCAGAACAATCCGTTTTTCTGATACAGATGCAGCAGGGGTTGTCTACTTTGCCACATTATTATCTATTTGCCATGAAGCTTATGAAAATGCCTTAGCAGAAGCAGGAATTAATCTGAAAACTTTCTTTAGTCGGACAGAAATAATTGTGCCGATTGTTCATGCTACCATTGATTTTTATCATCCCTTATTTTGTGGCGATCGCTTACAGATTCATCTGACCCCAACCCAATTAAATGAGGCAGAATTTGAGATTAGTTATGAAATGCTCAATTTATCAGCTTCGGATGTCTGCGTTGCCAAAGCGAAAACTAAGCATGTTTGTATCAATTCTCAACTTCGTCAACGAACTCCCCTATCTTCGTCAATCATGCAATGGTTAGAAAGTAACCCAAAAAATTCAACACAACTCGATTAATAAAAATAGTATTATCAAATGTTTTTAGTCCCATTAAAAACAGAAAGATTAGTTATTCGTAAATTTCAGCAAAAAGACTTAAGTGCTTTTCTGGAATTCATGCTGGACGAAGAGTCAACCAAATATCTTGCTTTTACGGAGGAACAAAAAACAGAAGAAGGGGCTAAAGCATTGTTCGATCTAGTTTATCAATCTTACGAGTCTCAAACTCCCATACATTCTTATGTCATTGCGGGACAAGATCAAGATCACTATTTGGGATCTTGTGGATTTACTCCCTATGACGAAGATATTTACGAATGTTACTATAGCGTTAGCAAAGCACAATGGGGCCAAGGTGTGGCCACAGAGGCAATCAAAACCATTGCCGAGGAGTTGTCGAAAACGGCAGAAATCAGAGCTTATTGTCACCCTAATAATGTAGCAGCGCATCGAGTTGCCAAAAAAGCTGGTTTCATCCCTAAAGGACTAACGTTACATCAGCATTTTGATATAGAGGGGGAACTTTTTGTTTATCCTCGAAACAATTATTTTTCCCCTGAAACCGTATAAAACCATAGCTATTATGATCGAGTAGAAGACTGGTCATTATTCAGCTTTTACGAAATTTTCGGATTTTGGTGGTAAGAATAGTCCAACTTCGCATTATAAATAGAGACGAATGGATTTATATTATGAGGAGTCACAAGATTGAAAAAAGTAGAAGCTATTATCCGACCCTTTAAGTTAGACGAAGTAAAAATCGCCCTAGTGAATGCAGGAATCGTTGGGATGACCGTTTCTGAGGTAAGGGGGTTTGGACGACAAAAAGGACAAACCGAACGCTATCGTGGTTCAGAATACACTGTTGAGTTTCTACAAAAGCTGAAAGTAGAAATTGTGGTCGAAGATCATCAAGTAGAGATGGTCATCGAAAAACTATCCACAGCAGCACGCACAGGTGAAATTGGCGACGGGAAAATCTTTGTTTCTCCCGTTGATCAAATTATCCGTATTCGTACTGGAGAAAGCGATCTCGAAGCAATTTAATGATGATTGGGGACAAAGTATTTCTAAGTCCCCATTTGATAACTCTCCTCTGTCAGGAGATTGTAGATTTTAGATAAGGAGTTACAAAAATTATGACGATGTTACTCGCAGGAGATATTGGCGGAACCAAGACAATTTTACGCCTTGTCAACTCAGAAACACCAGTCAATCAGAATCAATTACCTGAGCAAAACACCTTATACGAAAAAGCTTATCCGAGTCAAAATTTTGCTGATCTTGTGCCTATTGTTCAACAATTTTATCAAGAAGCAAAGCAAAATCTTAGTCAAACTATATCCGTTGAAAATGCTTGTTTTGGTATTGCTGGGCCAGTGGTTGATAATACCGTAAAATTAACCAATCTAAGTTGGTCATTAACAGGCGATCGCCTGCAACAAGAACTCTCTCTAAATAAAGTGACTCTAATTAATGATTTTGCTGCTATTAGTCATGGTATTTTAGGATTAACAGATGAGGATCTCTATACTTTACAAGACGTTAAACCTGATCCTCAAGAAACGATGGCTGTTTTGGGCGCAGGAACGGGTTTAGGAGAAGGCTTTTTAATTCGGATAGAAACGGGAAACTATCATGTTTTTTCTTCAGAAGGTTCCCATGGTGATTTTGCGCCTCGTACCCAATTAGAATTTGACTTACTAACTTATATTCAACAAAAAGATTCGTTATCAAGAGTATCCATAGAAAGAGTTGTTTCTGGCATGGGGATTAGCACGATTTATCAATTTTTGCGCGATCGCACGCCCGAAAAAGAATCATCAACTTTAAAGGAAATTTATACCAATTGGAAAAAAGATAAAACAGTCGATTTAGCTGCAGAAGTATCTAAAGCAGCGTCAGAAAATGATGATTCATTATGCCAACAAGCCATGAATCTTTTTATTTCAGCTTACGGGGCAGAAGCGGGCAATCTTGCTTTAAAATTGTTACCTTATGGGGGTCTATATGTAGCGGGAGGAATTGCCCCTAAAATATTGCCGTTAATCAAAAAGGGTACATTCATAGAATCATTTCAAGCGAAAGGCCGTATGATTTCTCTTTTAAAACAAATTCCTATCTATATTATTTTAAACCCAAAAGTTGGATTAATTGGGGCTGCTTTGCGGGCGGCTCGATAATTTTATTTGTTAGCAAATAATCCCCTAATTTATGAATTCTAACCCGACACTTGTTGTTAAAATTGGTACCTCTAGCCTGACTCAATCAGAAACAGGGAAGTTAGCCCTATCAACGATTGCATCTCTGGTTGAAAATTTAACTCAATTAAGACAGTCTGGTTATTATGTAGTCTTAGTTTCCTCTGGGGCAGTTGGGGTAGGCTGTGGTCGATTAAACTTGAAAGAACGTCCTAAAAAAACAGCAATAAAACAGGCGGTTGCTGCTGTTGGACAGGGGCGTTTAATAAGGGTTTATGACGATCTGTTTACCACATTAGGACAACCTATTGCCCAGGTATTATTAACGCGAAGAGAATTAATAGAACGGAGTTGTTATGTTAATGCAAAAAATACGTTTGAAGCACTTTTAAAATTAGGTGTCATTCCCATTGTTAATGAAAATGATACGGTGGCTGTTGAAGAATTAAAGTTTGGGGATAATGATACACTGTCTGCCTTGGTAGCGAGTTTAATTAATGCTGATTGGTTATTTTTGTTAACTGATGTAGATAAACTTTATTCTGCTGATCCTCGCTTAGTTCCTGATGCTAAACCCATTACGTTAGTTAATAATTCAGACTTCCCTAAATTAGATGTTCAAGCAGGAAATAAAGGATCACAGTGGGGAACTGGAGGAATGATAACCAAATTAAATGCAGCACGCATTGCAACAGGAGCGGGTGTTAGAACAGTTATTACTCAAGGAAAGTCTCCTGAAAACTTACTAAAAATTCTTCAAGGAGAAAGTATTGGGACACAGTTTGAACCCCAAATAAAAAATGATAATGCGCGCAAACGTTGGATTGCTTATGGGTTATTACCATCGGGAAAATTATATTTAGATAAAGGAGCAGTCAGGGCAATTTCTGAAAAAGGAAAGTCTCTCTTGGCAGCAGGAATTATCAAAATTGAAGGGAAATTTGAAGCCTCAGAAGCTTTGCAATTATGTGATGAAACTGGGCAAGAAATTGCTAGGGGTATTGTTAATTATAATAGCGGAGAAATTGATAAAATTAAAGGACATCATTCTGAAAAAATTTCCCAATTATTAGGATATTATGGAGCAGAAACAATCGTTCATCGAGATAATTTAGTCATTAATGAGAGTTTCTCGGAATAATTAGTAGGTTGTTCAAAGGAATGAGAATGAAGTATTACTAAAGATCTAAAGTTAATTTATGACACATTGCATAACAATTTTTGTCTACTTAGAAAAAATATTCAAAAATCATCGGAGTTATGACGAACTATTGGGAATCGGAATTAAGAGTGCTACCTCTTGATTATTTACTAAATAAACTTAATTCATCCTCAAAAAAACAGTCTACTTTTATCGTTGGTGTAGATGGGTGTGGAGGTTCAAGAAAGAGTACATTTACTCGCTCATTAGCTCAAACAGGGTCTAATATTACTGTTGTAGAAATGGATGATTTTTATTTACCTTCAGACTCCAGACCATCTAATAATAATGTTTTGAGAACTTATGGTGAGCAATACGATTGGAAACGACTTTACCAGCAGGTACTCCAACCCCTAAGTCGAGATCGCGAAGGACTATATCAAAGATATGATTGGAATTTAGATACTCTTACTGAATTCCGTACCGTTCCTGTTGGTGGAATAGTTATTGTTGAAGGAGTTTACTCAACTCGTCATGAACTCTCCAACTTCTACGATTTCCGAATTTGGGTGCAATGTCCATATAACATTCGCCTTAAACGAGGTATTTCCCGTGACGAGACAGTTGTTGCTGAGGACGAAGCTATTGCACGCAAAGAAGAAGATCCCCGTGAAATGTGGGAGAAGATTTGGATGCCACAAGAGCAAAGATACATAAAGGCCGAAGAACCACATAAAGTCGCTAACTTTATTATTGATGGTTCTGGAATGATAGAACACAACCCATCTAGTCAATTTGTTTCTCTATCAAAAGTTTGAATATATTAATATTCTCAAAACATTTATCAAGGAATAATTATTGTGATTTTAATCGAGTTATTAGTCTAGAATGATAATAAAATTATCCAGGTCAAATTCAAATTTTCGGCTGATTAATTTCTTTTTTCTTATAATTTTTGTCTTGCAATTAGAAAATTTCAATATCAATGTTACACCAACTTTGCATTATTTCTATATCTAAAAATTAACTAACTTATTTCTTCTTTTGTTTTCCTCAATTATGTCATTTATTTTGTAGCCTTACTTATCAATTAGCCATTTTAGCAATCTCCCGATAAAATAGAAAAATCTGGATACAATTTAGAGGGTGATTAGGAGTAACACGATGTCAAAATACTTATTTTCTATAACAGCCTTAGTAATA
>JBCDDV010000092.1:0-7577 GCA_039180145.1 Cyanobacteria bacterium P01_G01_bin.49
AATCAAGTAAGTCATTAAATATCATTCAACTCCCACCTCCGCTTGCGAAGCACGGGCTTTGCCCGCCCTCCTAACCCCGAATTCAGGTTAAATAGTTTACTCAGCAATAAGATTGATAAATTTGTATAAATTGAGAAGTTTATGAATATTAAGCACTTTGATAGCGAAGATAATAACCGTAAATTTGAATTACCTGGTGCTAAGCCTCATTATAACCCAGATCGTTGTGGACAAGTTAATCATATTTTTCTGGATTTATCCTTAGATATTCCTCATCAAAGTTTTACAGGAACTTGTACCATTACTTTAACGCCTATCCGTTGTGGAATTAATCAGTTAGTGCTTGATGCTGTTGATTTAAATATTCAGTCTGTTTTGATCGATCAAGTTAGTCAAGCCTTTGATTACGACCAAGAACAATTAATCGTTCATCTTTTACAACCAACTCAAGAAACCCCAATTAAAATTGCTATCAATTATCAAGTACAACAACCCCAAAGGGGCATTTATTTTGTCGGGCCAGACGAACATTATCCTAACACACCCACTCAAGTCTGGACACAAGGGGAAGATGAAGATTCTCGCTTTTGGTTCCCTTGTTTTGACTATCCAGGACAGTTAGCAACTTCAGAAATTCGGGTCAAAGTTCCTAGCCAGTTTACGGCAATTTCTAATGGGGAATTGATAGCCACAGAAATTGTTCAAGAAGACATCATTTATCATTGGTTACAAAAACAAGTCCATCCTACTTATTTAATGACCTTAGCAGTGGGAGAATTTACCGAAATCAAAGATGAATGGAAAGGCATTCCTGTTACTTACTATGTAGAAAAAGGAAGAGAAGAACAGGGAAAATTAAGTATGGGAAAAACCCCTCGAATGATTGACTACTTCTCGACAAAATTCGGTTATTCTTATCCTTATCCTAAATATGCTCAAGTGTGTGTTGATGACTTTATTTTTGGGGGGATGGAAAATACCTCAACAACTTTGTTAACTGATCGTTGCCTATTAGATGAAAAAGCAGCCATTGATAACCCTTGGACAGAAAGTTTAGTCGCCCATGAATTAGCCCATCAATGGTTTGGGGATTTAGTGGTTATTAAACATTGGTCACACGCTTGGATCAAAGAAGGAATGGCTTCTTATGCAGAAGTTTTATGGACAGAACATGAATATGGAAAAGATGACGCTGCTTACTATTTATTGAAAGAAGCAAGAAGCTATTTAGCTGAAGACTCTTCCCGTTATCGTCGTCCTATTGTTACTAATATTTATCGAGAAGCTATTGAATTATATGATCGTCATTTGTACGAAAAAGGGGCTTGTGTTTACCATATGATTCGAGGCATTTTAGGGGAAGTATTATTCGATAAAGCGATTCATACCTTTGTCAATGATAATGCCCACAAAACAGTAGAAACCATTGATTTGTTAAGGGCAATTGAAACATCTACAGGATATAATTTGCTGTTTCTCTTTGATCAATATGTTTTCCGAGGTGGACATCCTGATTACAAAATTTCTTATAGTTGGGATGGAGATAATAATCTCGCTAAATTAACGATTACTCAAACCCAAGTTAAAGAAACAGAAGATGGAAATAGTAAAGATATTTTTGACCTAAAAATTCCCATTGGGTTTGGCTATGAAAATGCAGAGATGAAAGTTTTTACCCTACGGCTTCACGAAAAGCAACAAACCTTTTATATTCCCTTAGAAAAAAAAGCGAATTTTATTAGTTTTGATGTCGGTAATTACTTCTTAAAAACCGTTGAATTAGATTATCCTATGGCTGAACTGAAAGCCCAATTAAAATACGATCCTGATCCAGTTTCTCGAATATATGCTGCCATTGCTATTGCCAAAAAAAGCAACTTAGAAGCCATTAAAGCTTTAGAAGAAACTTTAACACAAGAGCAGTTTTGGGGAGTGAGACTAGAAGCAGCAAAACAGTTAGGAAAAATTCAGTTGGATCAAGCAGGAGAAGTATTAAGTCAAGGATTATCAGATGATAATGTCAAAGTACGTCGCACTATCATTGAAAGCTTAAGTAAGATTAAAACAAATCACTGTTATGAAACCCTAAAATCTTCCTTGGCTACTGAAGAAATTAGTTACTATGTTGAAGCAGCAAGTGCGAGTAGTTTAGGGTCAATCTTATCAGGGAATTTAAAAGACAAAACAACAGAAGTAATTGACCTCCTAAAACAAGTCTTAGAAACTCGTTCTGGATGGAATGAAGTGGTCAGATCGGGGGCAATTAGCGGATTAAGTAAACTGAAAACCAATCCAATCGCTGTTGATATTATTACTGATTATACAAAGCTAGGCATTCCCCAAGCATTAAGATTAGCTGCTATTCGGTCATTAGGGTCAGTTTCTACAGGACAAAATCCCAATAAAGTTGAAGAAATATTAGAACAATTAGAAGCTATTTCTCAAGAAAGTTTCTTCCTAACTCAAGTTGCTGTTACCACGGCATTAGGACAAATGGAAACCCCAAAAGCCATTAATATTTTACAAGGGTTGGCTGAAAGAACCCCCGATGGACGAGTCAAAAGAAAAGCAGAAGAAGCAATCAAAAAAGTCCAGAAAAAACTCGGATCAGATCAAGGAATTCAGTCTTTACGAGATGAGGTTGAAAAACTCAAACGGGAAAATCAAGAACTAGAGAGTCGTTTAGCAAATTTAGAAGCAAAAAATAGTTAATCATTAAAACAATTACCGTGGAAACCACCCTACCCATTGCTAAATTTTCTGTCGAAAATTACCATCAAATGATAGACACAGGACTATTAGTCAATCGTCGTGTCGAACTAATTGATGGATTAATTGTTGAGATGTCACCAGAGGGAACAGAACATACTTATTTTTCAGAAAACCTTGCCAAAAAATTGAGGGAAATTACCCAAAATCGTGCCCATGTTCGAGATAATAAACCAATAACCTTATCTGACTCTGAACCTGAACCGGATATTGCTGTTGTTCGACTTCCGAGATCTCAATATCTAAAACATCATCCCTATGCAGAAAATATTCTTTTACTGGTAGAAGTTTCTAAATCTACCTTAAGCTATGATACCTCAGTCAAGAAAAAACTTTATGCTCAAGAAAATATCTCTGAATACTGGGTTATTGATGTTAACAGAAGAAAACTAATTGTCTATCGTTTTCCTTCTTCAAATGACTATCAACAGAAAACTGAATGGCTATTAGGAACAACCATTTCTCCCTTAGCTTTTCCTGATTTAGAAATTAAGATTAGTGATATTTTTTCTGTCTGAAACTATATTGTAATAAATTACCATGACAGCCGTTATTTTAAACTTGGATAGTGTTAACCTCAGTAACGAACAATTCTATCGTTTGTGTCAAGTTAATCAAGATTGGCAACTCGAAAGAACGGCTAAAGGAGAATTAATTATTATGCCCCCTGTCGGAGGAGTTAGCGGCAGTCGAGAAGCTGATTTATTGATTGACCTAGGACTTTGGAACCGTCAAACAAAATTAGGAAAAGTTTTTAGTTCTTCGACTATTTTTCGTCTACCCAAAGGAGGTGATAGATCCCCTGATGCTGCCTGGGTGAAATTAGAGAAATGGAAAGCTTTAAGTGAAGAACAACAAGAAAAATTCCCGCCAATTTGTCCAGATTTTGTGATCGAACTTCGTTCTCGAACTGATAACCTAAAATCCTTACAAGATAAGATGCAAGAATATCTAAATAGCGATTTAAGTTTAGGATGGTTAATTAACCCTCAAGATCAACAAGTAGAAATTTATCGCTCAAATAAAATAGTAGAGGTGATTCAATTACCTACTATTTTAGATGGAGAAACGATTTTACCTGGCTTTTCTCTTTCTTTATCAAGGTTTTAAGCAATGATAGATCAATACCAATTTTATACAGCCGATGTTTTTACTGATCAAATATTTGGAGGCAACCCATTAGCTGTTTTTCCTACGGCTACTGAATTAACATCTCAACAAATGCAAAAAATAGCAGCCGAATTTAACTATTCAGAAACCGTGTTTGTTCTACCTCCTGAAACCCCAAAAGGAACTCGAAAATTGCGAATTTTTACCCCTGCTACTGAATTACCTTTTGCTGGTCATCCTACTGTAGGAACTGCCTATATTTTAGTCGCTATTGGTGAAATTACTGGCAAAACAGAAGACTTTACAATTATCTTTGAGGAAGGAGTTGGCTTAGTTCCTGTTACTATTAAAACAGATAACAAATTTCCGACTTATGCAGAATTAACCGCCGCACAATTGCCCGAATTTCAGTCTAAAACCCCATCCATTTCTGACCTTGCCTCAATCTTAGGATTAGACCCTCAAGACTTGAAAAATGACCACTATTCTCCTCAAGCAGTTTCTTGTGGGGTTCCCTTTTTATTTGTTCAGGCTAATAACCGGGAAATATTAGGAAAAATTCAATTTAACCGCGATCGCTGGCAAGGTATTTTGGCCAATACTTGGGCCCCGTCTATCTATGTCTTTTGCTTCGATCCTGAAAGAAAAGAATCTCATCTGCGATCGCGGATGTTTGCCCCTTCTATGGGAATTTTAGAAGATCCAGCAACGGGGGCAGCAGCTACCGCATTAGGGGCCTATTTAGGCATTCGTGACACCCTAACCGACGGAACTCTACATTGGCGAGTTGAACAGGGGTTTGAAATGGGAAGGCCGAGTATTTTAGAAGTCTTTACTGAAAAAAAACAAGACAAAATTAGCAAAATTCGTGTGGGAGGTGCATCGGTTTTAGTCAGCAAAGGAATGATGAATATTCCTAGCTAATGATGATTCAACAGTTAAGTTTTACTTTAAAGAGTATGGTGAGAATCACCTCAAAGTTATAATAGAAGTAAAAGGTAAAGCTTATGAATAATCCTTACTCATAAGTTGCCTTATATTTGTCAATCATTGAGTTATTAATATGGCTAAAGAGAAAGTTATTCAATTTCTGAGTGAAGCGGCTAAAAATCAAGACCTTAAAGGTAAATTGCAGACGGTAAAAAATCCAGATGAGTTAGCAACATTAGGTCAAAAAGAGGGATTTGAATTTTCATCTGAAAACGTGGATGAAGCCTTGGATGTTTTAAAGAAAAAGCAAGGTTTCTTCAGTAAATTAGCAGAAGCGATCGCCGAAGCATTTAGCCCCGATCATGATAATGTACCCCCTGCTATCGGGACACAACCCTATAGTGGCGACTCTAACCAGTAAAAAACCTGCCAATTAACCTAATCGAGAAATTTACCAACAATTTTTCCTAGGTCACTAAATTTACTAAACCATGGGGACATAACAGATTATGCCCCTATTTATTTTGAGTTTTTCCTAAACTTACTGTTTGATTTCATCATAATCAGAAGATAAAAAAGTTATCATAAATAATTGGACATTAATGTCTGCTGAATAAAAGATAGAAGAAAAATCCATAAATAGTCTACGATATCGTAGACTTTAAGCAAAAATATCCTCAAAGAACAATCTTGCTTTAGCATTTTGTTCCCTTAGCTTATTCGATGGTGACTTATGCTTGTTTGTCCCCAGTGTCAGTCAGAAAATCCTAATAATAATCAAACTTGTCAACAATGCGGAACCTCACTAGTTGATAAACCCTGTCTCCAATGTCAAAAAATGGTTTCCTTAAACCAAGTAACTTGTTCTAAATGTGGCGCTTTGACAGCAACAGTTTGGCAGGTAATTGTTGCCACTCCATTAGGAACCGATACAATACACAAACCCTTAACAAATGATAGTAACTATTTAGACATAGGACAACGGTATCAACTTTGGCAACCGGATGCAGAAGATCCCCTGAAGTTGATGGCAACGACTCCCACGCATCAACTTCATCGAGGGAAGGTTATTGACTGTCAACCCTTGCAACAATCAGCCTTACAAGTCTTATTAAACCAGTCTTCTGAGTTCATGGAAGACACCGACCAAGACGACGCGACTTCTCTAGGAGAACAGCTAGGAATTCCCCCCCTAGCTTTATCCTATTTTGCTCTCAAAGATTTATCCCCTACCTTACCTGAGATTTATGACGGTTGGGTAGATAATGATAGAGAAATCATCTTATTACCTGATCGCAGTCATTGGCAGTCACTATCAGACTTAGTCATTAGTGAGTCTTTAGTCACCCTACAAATCCTTTACTGGCTTAATCAAATGGTGGTTCTATGGAACAGTTTATCCAGTATCAACTGTTGCCAAAGTCTTTTAGTTGAAGAAAATCTCCTGATTGATGAGGATCAAAGCTTTGGCTTACAACAACTATATCCCGATCCTGCTGAAACGGTTCCTACTCTCAAAGCCTTAGGGCAATTATGGCAAAAATGGTTTAAACAAGGTAATGATCCCTCTTCATCGAAATTAGTCACTCTCATTGAATCTGTTGCTGACGGCCAGATTGAGACTGCCTCGGTATTACGCTTGCACTTACAAGATCTTGCAGCCGATCAACAAACAACTATGCCAACAGATCTCCCGGAAACCAAAGACTCAAACTCATTAACCTCTGACGTTTTGCCTGAATTTGAGGATCAATCTCTTAGTGGTATTTTTGAAGAAACCCCAACAGAAACTGATATCACCAAAACGTTATCCACCAAGATTTTACCAATGGAATTGGTTAGTCTCCATCCATCAGGATGTACTGATCGCGGACTAAAACGACATCATAATGAAGATTATTTTGGCATGAAAACGCAGATTTGTAGCCAAAATAGTAATCAGGGAAGAATTTTTGAGGGCCGTGGTTTATATATCGTTTGTGATGGTATGGGAGGTCACGCTGCGGGAGAAGTTGCCAGTAAAATGGCGGTAGAAACCCTACAAAACTTTTTTGAAGAACATTGGCAAACCCAGTTTCCGAGTCATGAAGAGATTTTGCAAGGCATTTTATTAACCAATCAAAAACTTTATGAAATTAATCAAAACAATGCTAGTTCTGGTAATGGTCGCATGGGAACAACCCTTGTAATGATGTTAGTTGACAATACCAAAGTAGCGATCGCTCATGTGGGAGATAGCCGGATTTATCATTTGACCCATAAAGGCGTTCTCAAACAGTTAACTGTTGATCATGAAGTGGGTCAAAAAGCGATTCAAAGTGGTGTTGATCCCCAACTCGCTTATGCACGGTCTGATGCTTATCAATTAACTCAAGCTTTGGGCCCTAATAATGATAATTATATACAACCTGATATTCAATTTTTTGATCTCAATGGAGATAGTTTGTTTCTATTATGTTCTGATGGCTTATGTGATAATAATTTGGTAGACAACTATTGGGAAACCTACTTAACGCCTTTACTGAGTTCAACTTATCCTCTCGAAAAAGGACTCAACGAATTAATGGATTTTAGCAATCAATATAATGGTCATGATAATATTACGGCGATTTTAGTTAGGATGAAAGTCCGTCCCAAGAATCCTTGTTAATGACTCAGAAAATAGTAAGTATTAGGACAGTATTGCTAAAACAAATTAAAAGTAAAATCGGGCTTTTACTAACTAGATAAATATCAAACCACCATCTATATTACTTAATATTTATTTA
>JBCDDV010000093.1:0-7544 GCA_039180145.1 Cyanobacteria bacterium P01_G01_bin.49
AAATGTATTGCCGTTAAGGATAACAAGATCTTCAGAAATTTCTCCCTCATATTTGGTACTATAATCTGACACAGGACGAAAGCGGGGGTCAGAACGGGTAATATCATAAGTAATTTTAAACTTGGTATCGATTAAATTAGATTGATCAGCTTCATCTACTATGGTTAATTGAAGGTCTTGCCCTCTACCTGATAATTCTCGACTTTCTAATCGTGTTGCATCCCGTTTAGCAATGGCATTATAAACAACAAATTCTGTAATCTTATTGCGTTGTTGGGTTGTGGCTTCTACCCAAAGATCTTGAGGGACATCAATGGTAATTTCCTGGTCATTTTCATACTTCAACGTCACTTTTTCTTCGGCAAATTGATTGAAAGGTTGCGGTGCATTCCAAATTAGTAAAAAAGAACGCTCCAATCTATCCGCCATTACTAAATATTGATCGTCAATTACTGAACCAGGAGCAAATAAACTAGATGCACCATTGTGAGTTTCCCAAAGATTTTTTGAAAGAAGATAACCTTTATTCTTTAAGTTCCCCATGGTCACCGTCGCTGCAGGTTTATCGGGTTCCAAAGGTCTATCTAAGTTAATTAAGGTCAGATTTCCCAGTAAACCTTCTGTTCCCACTGATCCACTAACGCCACTAGTACCATTTCTCCCATTTTGACAACGAAATTCTAAAGTTGTACAACGATAATCAGAATCACCAGGGTTCCCGCTACAGGTTTCTTCTGTCCAATAAGGTTTTGCGCATTGACAACCTTTCCCTCCGTCTCCTCCTTGGCCAGGCTGTCCCCCCTTGCCTCCTGCAGCATTCACATAAATTTGTCTCAGGTTAGAAATGTCTGTTGAATAGATGGTTAAAGACCCACCATTACCGCCATTACCGCCATCGCCGCCATTACTCCCATTACCGCCACTAGGAGCTTGTAGGTTATGTTTCACCCCTACAGGTTGCTTGCTACACTCAGCTTCTACACCCGATTTACCGTCGTCAGCAGGTTGTCCATCATTTCCTACCAGATTGAGATTTAAGGGAGAACCATCGGCAAAAATAGTCAAATTTTCGCTATCTTCACCATCTTGTCCCGATATCCCATTTTCAGCATCAGAACCATTTTGACCAAAAGTTTTAATCTCTGCTCCCCACGCTGCACCAGCACAAATGTCTGATGAAGAAGATAAAGGAACAACCAAAGAGCTTGTCGAGAGCAGGGAAAATAGTGAAAACTTAATCAGGAGGTGCATTGATCTGTTAGGTGGTTAACAAGAGTCAAATGGGATGACTATGTTTTTTGAGTTTTTGTTTCCCTGGTAAGGTCAACAAGGTGAGCATAGCTCACCTTAGACTGATACAAAAAGACTGTTAACGAACAGTTCCTCGTAATGCTTCTGCGTCGATGGGTTTAATTAAATAAATCCGTAGTAAATCCCCAACAATTCCAGCAATTAAAGGCAATTGGCGGAGCAGTTTCGTGATTTTTAATCCGTTACCTTCTCCAATTGCTTTTATTTTCTGATTTCGAGTAGAACACCGTTGCAAACGAGGATAAAATTGGGGATGATCCACATCTAAAACATTAGGAAAAGCCCTTGCAGACGTGTCATTTGTTTGGCGAATTACTTCCTTGTCAAATTCAGTAGCATCTAACCCCAGAGATTCATAAAAACTGGCTCTCTCATGCACAGTTAAAGTATGGGTTGCAAACACGGAAAGGAGGAAAAAACGACTCCATAGCCGAGATTGCCAAGTGTTCCAAAGTTTTGGTTGAGAACGCAATAACGCATTGAAAATGTCTCCATGACGGTTCTCGTCTTGACACCAATTTTCAAACTTTTTGAAGATAGGATAAAATTGTTTTTCAGGGTGCTTTTCTAAGTGACGAAAAATAATAATATAACGCCAATAACCAATTTTTTCGGACAGATAAACTGTGTAAATTACCCACTCTAATGGAAAAAATGTGTAAGTACGGGTTTTGGTGACTTTGGCTAAATCCAAAGATAAGTTGAAATCACCCATTGCTTTATTTAAAAAGCCAGCATGACGCGCTTCATCCCGTGCCATTAGATGGAACATTTCTGATAAAATAGCATTGCGTCCCTTGAGTTTTCGGGACAATTCTTTAAATAGCAAAAACCCTGAAAATTCAGAGATACAAGAGCGTTCTAAATACTCGATAAACCCCTCTCTAGTAGTTTCATCTAAATGATCCCAAGAAGCATCCTTAAAATCATCGTTACGGACAAAGTGATGACGGTTATAGTCGTTACGCATTTCCGTCAACATCGCTTCTAACTCGTTTTCTTGCTCGGTTAAGGAGAGGTTCGCAGCAGCTTCAAAGTCCGTAATGTAGAAACGAGGGGTAAGAATGGTTTCCTCTGTGGGAGCTTTCATCCCTGGTTTCAGTTGATCTGCGGTGGGTTTAACGGTCGTCTTAACCATAACCATTCCTATATAACTTGATAGTTATATCATCTGATACTGAGGTAATTTTGTCTATCCGTGTTCGCAAAAGTTTAAACTATGGAGAGCAAGGGAGATAATAATGATTTTTTTCAGCTTTTCTAGTCAGCCAGAAACCTTAATAAGAGAGAATCAAATTCAAAATTTGCATCCTGTCGCGATTGTTAATATTGAGCCATTAAAAAAAAATTATGCAGGGACAGCACAATTTTGGGGAAGATTAGCCACAGGAGTCAAACAACCTAGTGCAGTAACGCTTTATCCTAATCAGCAAAATCGTCTATCAATTGTGATGCTTCTGCCAGATAATTGTGGTCGAATTTTTGAAATTAATCACACTAAGATCACCCAAGTTACTTACACTTGTCCTCAACAAGAAAAGGATGAATCGACAGAGTATGTTGACTGGAAAGTTATTCATAATGTTCTTGCTCAAGAAGTCAAAATGATCGCTCCGGGGACAAATTCCCCTCATCCTCTATACGTTAGACAACAAGCTTTTTGGATAATCACCTATTAAATTTTTCAAGGACAAAAAAATACCTTGACAACAGATCTAGTGGCAGATAGAGTCAGTTGATTTGAGAAAATAAAAGTCATCTCTCAAAGAACCCTGTAAAGTATATAAAAGTGATTTCTGCCGATATCATGGCTGATGTAACCATTTGGATGAATACACTGACTTCAATCTTGTCCTTGACTAACCTGTATCCTCATTTCCCTTTATTAGCAACTGCCTCAGAAGGAGAAACGGCTGATAGTGCTTTGGTACTTGCTAGTGTCCTCCTCAGTTTAGTAGTCATTTATTTTGCTAGTAAACTCGGAGGCGAGATTTGCTTTCGGATTAATCTTCCTCCGGTATTAGGGGAACTCGTCGGTGGTGTCGCCGTTGGCGTTTCTGCTTTAGGCCTGTTAGTCTTTCCGGAAGGGGGATTTACAGCCGATGATTCTTTGCTGATGCAATTCCTAGAAATAACGGCCAATGCTACCCCAGAAGCCTTAGAGCCAGTATTTGTCACCCAAGGAGAAATAATATCTGTCCTCTCAGAATTAGGGGTTATTATTCTACTCTTTGAAATTGGCTTAGAATCTGACCTCAAAGAATTAATTAGAGTAGGTCCACAAGCTGCTGTGGTGGCAGTGGTTGGGGTTGTTACCCCCTTTGCCCTGGGAACCGTTGGCTTAGTTTATCTTTTCAGTGTTCCTATCGTTCCTGCGGTGTTTGCCGGTGCCGCCTTAACTGCTACCAGTATTGGTATTACCGCGAAAGTGCTAGCGGAAATTGGTCAGCTAAGTTCTGCTGAGGGTCAGATCATCATTGGCGCAGCAGTCTTAGACGATATTTTAGGCATTATTGTCCTGGCTGTCGTAGCAAGTTTGGTTAAAACGGGGGAAATTCAAGTTTTCAGTATTGTCTACCTGATTATCAGTGCCGGTGTTTTTCTTATCGGTGCTATTTTGATTGGTCGATTTCTCCGTCCTCTTTATATCAAATTAGTGGATGAAATGAAGACCAGGGGGCAATTATTGCTCGTTTCTTTGTGTTTTGCATTTGTCCTGTCTTATATCGCTCAGGTCATTCAATTAGAAGGGATTCTCGGTTCTTTTGCGGCTGGATTAGTGTTAGCTGAAACAGAAAAACGAAAAGAACTTGAAGAACAAATCGTTCCCATTTCTGATATTTTTGTTCCCATTTTCTTCGTGTGCGTCGGCGCAAAAACTGATTTAAGTGTTTTAAATCCTGCAATTCCCAGTAATCGAGAAGGACTAATTATTGCCGCCTTTTTAGTGGTTGTCGCTATCATCGGTAAAGTGGTCACTGGATTTACCATCCTAGGAAAACCTGACCTGAATAAGCTAGCGATTGGGGTCGGTATGATTCCGAGAGGAGAAGTAGGATTAGTGTTTGCTGGTGTTGGTTCTGCTAGTGGGGCATTATCACAGTCCACCGAAGCCGCTATTATTGTGATGGTCATTTTAACCACATTTATTGCACCGCCTTGGTTGAGAATTGTCTTCAAAGAACCGACTCCAGCCCCTCAAGAAAAGGAATCGACTTAGCAAAGATGAAGCTTTCTTGACAGTAAACCAATGTATCGAAACCTCAAGTTTAATTTTCCGTCTTCTTGAGTTAATGAGCGAGACGGTTACAATGAATCTTTAATTTGTACCAAAGCCTTTATTCTCCTACAGGAGCAACCATTGTGAGATTTCACTGGCTACTACTAAGTATCCTCAGTACAATTATTTTTGCCCTCCCTGCTCAGGCAGGAAGACTTCTCTTTTGGCGGTTTGAAACCAATCAAAATCGCCTTATTTTTACCACTGATTCGCGGGTTCAGCCCAGGGCCCAATTAATTCCTGATCCCACTCGGATTGTTTTAGATTTACCAGGGGTCACCCTAGGACGACCTAGTGTCACTCAATCCATTGGTGGAACCATTCAAAGTGTCCGGGTTGGTCAATTTAACGCCCAAACAGCCCGCTTAGTGATCGAATTAGCCCCTGGTTACACCCTTGATCCAAAACAAGTCAAGGTTCGAGGAATTTCACCGACCCAGTGGACGGTAGAACTGCCTACTCCCCAAAGAATTGCTCAGCCAACACCAACGCCATCACCTCCCCCTAATAATCCAGGCTCTTTACGTCCTTTAGGCCCTACTCCACCATCGAGTCAAGAATCTAATGATTTCCAAGTGACCCGTAATGGTTTATTTATTCGTTTAGATCAAAATGGTGAAAATGAAAGCATTTTGGTAGAAAGAAGCGAAGATCAGCAGAATATTCAATTTACCTTGCCTGGTGCCTCTCTCCCTCAAGGACTCATTGCTCAAGTCCTTCCGGTTAATCAATATGGGGTGAGTGATATCAAATTTGAGCAATCAGAAACATCTCCTTCAGAAGCCCGCCTCACACTAAGGGTTGCTAAGGAGAGTCCAGGTTGGCAAGCTTACTATTCTCGCTTAGGAGGACTGGTGTTGTTGCCTAGGGGGGGATTATCTCGGGTGAAAGATCTTAACACCCCTGAACCTTCTTCTGAGATCTCGATTAATCCCTCTCAAAACCAAAATCCCACGATTTCTGCCCTGGAATTAACCAGTAACGATAGTCAACTTTTGATTCGGGCCAATGGGCCGATTCAAGGGACAGGAACCATTGATCGGCTGACAGGCGTTTACGAAATTCGCATTCCTCAAGCTCAACTTGCTGAACCAATTCAGGGGCCGCAGTTAGGAAGAAATAGCCCAATCTATAAACTACAGGCGCGCCAAGAAGATGCCGAGACGGTAGTAATTCGGGTACAACCCTCTTTGGGGGTTCGTTTTGGGGGACTAAGTCAATCGAGTCAAGAAACCTTAACCCTAGAAGTTCGTTCTCTACGGGCCAATACTCCCCCTGGCAATACTTCCCCTAGCAATATTTCTCCTAGCAGTTCTAACCCGACGACAATTCCAGTGCCACCCCCTTCTAATACGACTCTTCCTTCGACTTCCTTTCCGGCTTCTCCTCCATCAGGAAAGCCTAGAGGAAGGGTCTTGGTAGTCGTTGATCCAGGTCATGGCGGGAAAGATCCAGGGGCTATTGGGATAGGAGGATTACAAGAAAAGAATGTAATCTTACCAATTTCTATTGATATTAGTGAGATCTTAAAACAGCAAGGGGTGGAGGTGATGTTAACCCGGAATGCTGATTATTTTGTGAGTCTTCAAGGTCGCACCGCGATCGCTAATCGGGCGGGGGCTGATATCTTTGTTAGTGTTCATGCTAACGCGGTAGGTGGCGGCAGAACCAATGTCAATGGCATGGAGGTTTTTTATGCAGGAAACCGAGACTTGGCTGAGGCGATTCATCGGAGTATCTTGCGTACTGTCAATGTTGGCGATCGCGGGGTAAAACAAGCGCGTTTTTATGTATTGAGACATACTCGAATGCCTGCTGCTCTAGTAGAGGTGGGATTTGTTACTGGGGCTGTGGATAATCCTCGTTTGCGAGATCCGGCTTATCGCCGCCAAATGGCCCAAGCGATCGCTCAAGGAATTTTAGATTATATTCAGCAAAAAGGACTCTAAAGTTGATTTCTTTCTTTAAAATATATTTACTCCCTCAAGTATCCGTGTTTCAATTGTCAAAAACTTCTTTTTAGTGAACGTATCACAAATGATAGCTATTCAAAACAGTCCAATTGGTATTTTCGATAGTGGTGTGGGTGGACTGACTGTTTTACGGGAACTTTACCGACAGCTACCCAATGAATCAATTCTCTATTTTGCCGATACTGCGAGATTACCCTACGGGGATCGTCCTCCCTGGGAAATTTTGCAATTTGTTCGCGAAATTTTAACCTGGATGACTCAAAAACAGGTTAAGATGGTAATAATGGCTTGCAATACCAGTTCTGCTCTGGCTTTGGAAGTAGTTCGCCAAGAATTTGATGTGCCTATCCTTGGGATCATTCTTCCAGGGGCCAAGGCAGCAGTTAAGCAGGGTAAGCGTATTGGTGTCATCTCTACCCTGGCTACAGCGAAAAGTAATGCTTACCGCCAAGCGATTCAAGAAATTGATTTTAGGGCCCAAGTTTGGCAGATTGGGTGTCCTGAGTTTGTGCCTTTGATTGAGCAAAACCGAATCGGCGGTGCTTATACAAGAAAAGTCGCTCAGCAATATCTTCGTTCGTTACTTGCTCATCAAATTGATACCTTAGTCTACGGTTGTACTCACTATCGCCATCTAGAAACGGTGATTAGAGGAATTGTCTCTCCTACGGTTCAACTAATTGATCCGGCTCGCTATGTGGTGCAAGCAGCAGCCAAAGAGTTAAAGTTGATGGGATTAAACCAAACAAAACCTTCTTTACCGACTCGATTTGTCGTGAGTGGCTGTCCTCGAGCCTTTGCCAAACTTTCTAAGCAATGGTTGGGTTATCGTCCTTTGGTTGAGTCAGTTTCTTTACCTACCGCGGTCGTTGGCTCAAGCAATTTAGAAGAAGTAGAAGTGTTAGAATGAAATAAGGATTGGCAAAAAAAGATATCCTCACACCTTTACCAATCCTTTAAATTTATAGATTATTTGTCGG
>JBCDDV010000094.1:0-7518 GCA_039180145.1 Cyanobacteria bacterium P01_G01_bin.49
ACATCTTCATTTTTTAGGGTAACATATTGAGTCGCGTCTAAATTTTCAACCGTATCGATTGGGTTGAGTCCTTGGGAGACAACTTTTCCCTGTTCTTGGTCAAACCTCAGCAAGGTTACTTCTTCTTTTGTTACCAAAGGAATATTAGGCGGGAGACTAGCAACGGCATCTAGAAAGGTGCTACCGTTGGGAAGGCTTAGATTACGAACTGCCAAACCGACGGGGCTGGTGGGGATTAATACGCGAATAGTAATTGTTGGTTGTGCTAAATTCGTTTGAGCAATTAAAGTTTGGTCATAATTTTGTTCTCCCACTTCTAATCGAGAAAGAATAATGGTATCACCTCCTTGTAAACGAAATTCTGGTAAGCGTTTTCCTTGAATTAACGGTGTGTATAAATCAACTCTTTCTTCAAGAATTGTCCCATCTACTAAGGGACGACGAACAATCACAGAGCGCAAATCTGCTTGGGGAGTGCTACCCCCAACACCTGTAATTACGTTATTGAGGGTAACACCAGGGGCGAAAAAATAGTATCCTGGGCGCGTTACTTCCCCTAATATGGTCAGTTGAACGGAACGGGCTTGGGATAAAACCACAACGACTTCTGGTTCTTCTTGAAGATAACGTTTTCCTAATTCATAGGCGACTTTGGTCTCTACTTCTTCTAAAGTTAGTCCGACAATGGAAATCTCTCCTAAAAATGGGACACGGATGTTTCCTTCTGGATCAATTGCGCCACCAAAGTTGAATTCAGGAAAATCTTGGACAGTAACATTAAGTCCATCTCCAATTGCTAATCGATAGAGATTGAACTGTTCAGATGTGTTGACATCAAACAGGGGCGGAGCATAATTTTCTGGGGGAATATCTTGCTCTCTAAAAGTAGGCGGTGATGATTGAGAAGCAGGGGAGTCATCACGAGATGGTTCTTGAGAACCTTGGGCAAGGCTAGCTGGAATCATCAATCCTTGGGTGAGACTCCAAAAGACAATTCCTTGTGAAACACTATAAAAAATTGAGGCTAATAGTCGCCCATTAAATAGTGCTTTTATCGGCTGATCAAAAAGATCCCTCATTGCTACCATTGTTCTTCTACTATCCTCACACCATCTACGAGATAGATTAATATCGTTCAACTGTTAATAATTTGTTAAACGATACAATTGTCTTTGCCAATATAGCAACTCTTGGAAGATTTCGATGAGGTGCGTTTGACAATTGACGGATTAGCACAATCTTTGGTTTCATTCCCCTTAAACTAAACGATCCACATCTAAGATAAAGACTGTTAACCATTCCTCCAACTGTTGTACTCTAGTAACGTGACTAGCCATCTCTAAAGTATCTGCCAAACGATAAGAAGACGGTAAGGTGCGAATTTGAGAGAGAGGAATATCAATTAAAGTGGGAGTTTGAGAGACAAGAATTCCCAACAACTCATGAACACTATTTTGAACGAGAATGAGAAACTGTCGTCCTTGATTCTGGGCTTGACTCACTTTAAAGAGACGTTTATGAAGATCAACGGCAGTGATTTCTTGATCATCAAGATGGATCAACCCAACGGCAGTTGTGCCACTTCCCTGTAGAGGAGTATGGTGAATAATTTTTTTGACAGATTCGACGGGTAACGCTAAATTAAGCTTACCCACCTGAAACATCAGTAATTTAAAAGGCTGGCTGCTTGGTTTTTCTTGATGGGGTTCAAGATTAGCTAAAGCAGCAGAAGTCATGGTCGGGTTAGTCATAGTTGTTTTTATAAAAAATAGGCAAAAAGGATCAAGTCTGAACACCTAACATTCTCTTAATTGGCCATCATGGTTTTGATCGTTTCTAAGAATTGTTGTTCGATGTAAGGTTTTGTTAAATAAGCATCTGCGCCTAGATGGGCAGCTAATTGACGATGTTTGTCGCTGCCACGGGAGGTTAACATCGCTACAGGAATCTTCATCAGATCGGGATCGCGGCGACGTTGCCCTAAAAATTCAAACCCATTCATATTAGGCATTTCCACGTCACAGATAACCAGTTGTGTCCCTAAACTCTGTTGTAACTGTTTGAGGGCTTCTCTTCCATCTTTGGCTTGAATAACTCGATAGCCTGATTTTTGTAAGGTTAGAGCTAGTGTCCGTCGCAAGGCTGCTGAATCATCCACCACCAAAATTGTCGGATTTTGTAGGGGTTTGACAGGACTAGATGGTTCGCTTGTCCCGCGTTCTATCGTAATTTGGGCCCCTTGTGTCTGAGAGGTAACGGTATCAAGACGTTGCTCAATTAAGGTACTGCTATTAACCACGGGAATTAAAGTTCCGTCCCCTAGGATAGTACACCCATAAGTATAAGCAGGTGCAGCCATAGCTTGACCGAAGGGTTTAATAACTAATTCTTGTTCAGTGATCAGACGATTGACTTCTAGAGCATATAATTGTTCGCCTCGTCGCACCATCAGTAATGGTAACCCCCAACCATCAGGTGTTTCCATACGATGAAAAGCTTTACTAGCAAATCCTTCAGCAAAAGGACAATGATAGTCTAAAAGATGTTCGAGGGGATAGATCGGAATAATTTGCTGCTGCCAGCTTAAAAAGCGTTGTTCTCCTGATTTTTTAATTTGGTTCGCTTCTGGCATGATAATTTCTGCGATACTATCAGAGGGCAAAGCCACTGCTGAGGTTTGGTTCTGGGTATCATGCTGAATTACGCAGACTAAAAGTTTAGCAATGGTTAGAGTTAAGGGTAGACGAAGAGTAAAGGTTGTGCCTTTGCCTGACAGAGAACTGACAGAAACGGTTCCTTTGAGGGCTTGTAATTGTTCTCGTACCACATCTAGTCCTACCCCACGCCCTGATAATTCACTGACTTGGGCAGCGGTGGAAAAGCCCGGTTCAAAAATTAAATTTTGTAGGGCATCTTTTGACATGACAGCCACTTGGTCTGGCGTGACTAACCCAGCAGTCACTGCTTTTTGGGCAATTTTCTCCAAACTAAGACCACTGCCATCATCTCGCATTTCCACAATGGTTTGGTTACCTTGGTGATAGGCTCGTACTTCAATTTGTCCCTGTTCTGGTTTCCCTAACTTGCGGCGAATTTCTGGTGTTTCAATGCCATGATCAAAGGCATTTCGTAAGAGATGCAGTAAGGGATCATATAATTTTTCTAGGGCAGCTTTATCTACTAAAACTGCTGTTCCTGTTAGCTTTAATTTAACGGATTTATGATAATTAGTTGAAAGGTCTCTCAAAAGTCTCGGAAAGCGATTTAAAACCTCACCGAGAGGCAACATTCTCGCCCACATTAATTCATCTCGAAGATTGGTGAGCATTTGACGCTGTTGTTCTAAGGTTTGATTGGAGGAACGAGCAAATAAAACAACATCATCCATTGATTCTTCTAATTGCATCATTTCTTCTAACAAACCCTGCACAATCGAATAAACTGTGCCATAGGAGTCCATTTCCAAAGAATCAAAATCTGTTGATAGAGATGTTCCTTCTTTTTGGGAGGTTAACGGTGTCTTCATGGCCCCATAACGTTCAGGCGCAATTAACATCTGATCGGAGAGTTGTTTGAGGGTTCCTGTAATTTTCTGAAAATAGGTAAAACGATCTAATAAATTTTTGACTTTTCCTTGTAGTTGATCGTTTTGTAGGGATAAACTGTTGCGGTTAATGGCCAGTTCTCCCACTAAATTATTCATCCGTTCGAGGCGATTAAAATCGACCCTGACTGATAGATTAGAACTGCTTGTTTTCTTGATTTCGTTCTCTTCATCTGTTCGAGACGTTATGGTGCCTGTGCGGGTTTTTGAGGGAGTTTGAGAACGGGTAGGATAGGAAGATTTTGTTAGAGGTTTGGCGAGAGACTGTTCAACGGACACAGGTGAGTCTGTTTCTTCTTCGATGGGAGGAAGTTCTTCAAAAATATTCTCAACAGACTCAACCAACGTTTCTATATTTTCCCTAGCTTCTGTTTCTTCAACGTTTGATGATAAATCATCTGAAAAAAGATCTTCACTAGCAGCAAAAACTTCATCTAATGATGGTGATGCAAGAATTTCTGGAGATTCCTCCTTTGGAGGCAAAGTTTGACCAAATATGTCATCTAAAGATGGCGCATCAACCACATCTGCTTCCCCAAAAACATTATCTAATAATGATGAGTCTAAAAATTCGTTTTGGGGGCTTTGTTCTACGTCAACGGCTTCTACTGTGTCTTCTTCTAGGTTATGAGATAAAATTCCATCGACCTCATCCTCATCTTGAAATAAACTATCTAACGAGGGAACTGGACTATCGTCCCGTTGGGGTTGGGGTTCAACAGGGACAGTATCAGTCGAACTTTCTCCTTTAGCTAAAGCTAACAATGTTGCTGAGGGTTCTCCTCCTGACGTGCGATCGCCTTCTTCTAAAACACGGCGATGACTGGCTTGAAAATCGGTTAAGGCTATTTGAGCAATGGTTAACGCTGCTTCTGGCTGTTTATCCAAGGCTTCAATAGTGGTTTGGGCGATCGCACCAAATCCGGGTAACCCTAATAATTCGGCAAACCCATTAAACACATCCGCTTGATTACGTAATTCTTGCTCAACGGTATGAGCGTCCTCTGTCGCCATAGCAGTCCCTAATTGTTCTAACCCTTGGGCGACATCTACCTCAAACAAGGAAGAAACGATATCAATGCCTAAATCAGCCGAAGAGGGCATATATTGTTCCCCTTGGCTCATGCTATCCCCTAAACGAGCCTCAATTTCTTCTAAAATGGGCATCGCTATTTCAATGGCAACTTCTTCATCAAAGCTTCCTGTCTCAATTTGTGTCACTAGGGGGTTTCTGAGGGCATCATAAGCTCGTAATAAGAGACTTTCTAACGCCGTATCAATTTCTACTGTTTCATCATAAAACGCTTTAAAAATATCTTCGATTCGATGAGCTAAGATTTTGATCGTATCGAGTTCTACACTTGCTGCCCCGCCCTTAATTGAATGAGCAGCCCGCATGATTTCATGCACTTTTGATTGACTGCGTTCTTCTTTGAGGGTAAGCAACCCAGTTTCAATCATCTGGAGAAGTTCGGGAACTTCTTCAATAAAAAACTGATAGGCTTGATCGCGGATGTCGGGGTTCATGATGACATTTGAATGAGTTTTTAGTTGTTATTTGTTGATTGTTTATGGATAATTGCTAGGGGATAGATCTAGATACCAACTACCCATTCATTATTTTTTACACTTTGAACTGCTCAACACTTCCCTTAAGTTGTTGAGCAATGGCTAATAATTCTTGGAAAGAATCATAAAGATGAGCGGCTGAGATTGAACTATTTTCAGCAATCAAAGAAACTTCTGTCATCACTTCATTGACAGAATTGGAGGTAGTTGATTGTTCAATGGTTGCTTGAGTAATAGATTCGACCAAATGATTAATTTGGTTACTAGCAATGGTAATTTGAGTCAGACTTTTACGAGTTTCTTCTACTAATTGTGTTCCCATTAATACCTGTTCAGTTCCCGTTTCCATCGTTTTGGCAACGTCCCTAGTTCCCGTTTGAATACTGCCTACTAAGGTTTCAATGTCGGCAGTCGCTTCTGCAGACTGGGCAGCTAGGGTTCTGACTTCATCGGCAATTACAGCAAAGCCTCGTCCTTCCTCTCCCGCACGGGCTGCCTCAATAGACGCTTTGAGAGCAAGTAAGTGAGTTTGAGCAGCAAAACGACCAATGAGACTGACTACTTTAGAAATCTTTTGGGAAGATTCTCCTAACTGTTGTACTTTCTTAGCAGATTCCGTTACCGTTTCTTTGATGGCTATCATACTATCAACCGTTTGGTTCATAGATGTTTCCCCAGCTAACACACTCTGACTTGCTTGTTGAAAGGCCATTCTCGTTTCTTCAGCATTTTGGGCTGCCAAATTGACAGAACGGGTCATTGTTGTTAGGCGATCGCTTGCTAAGGTAATTTGTGCGACTTGACGTAAAGCTTCATCAGTCAAAGAATGAATAAGGGCATCACTATCTTCAGTGGTGGTTGAAAGTTTTTGGATAGTGGTTTGAACTTGGCCCACAATACGCTGTAGGTTTTCAATAGTGGCGTTGTAAGAATCAGCAATGGTACCAATTTGATCTTCTGTTACCTTAGCCCGAATGGTAAGATCTCCCTGGTTAAGGGGTTCGACTTCTATCAGTAAATCCAATGCTCTGGTTTCTAGGGTTTCTTTAGCCAGACGTTGTTCTTCTTCAGCGGCGGCTTGTTGTTGTAGTAAGTTTACTCTTTCTAAAATTACCCCAATCTGAATTGCTGCTTGGGTCATAAAGTCAATTTCAGGCTGTTGCCAGTGGCGAGGCGATGCACACTGATGGGCAATTAATAAGCCTAATAATTGCCCACTAACCACAATAGGGGCCACTAAATTTGCTTTCACCATGAAGGGTTCTAACTGCTGAAGATGGCACTGGGTTAAGCCTGCATTATAAATATTGGTGGTTGCTTGCACCCTTCCTTGGCGATATTTATTCACATAGTTTTCAGCAAAACAAGGATCGGCAATTTGCGCCCCTAAAGCTTGTGGATACTTGGGATTGACGGATTCAGCCGTAATCGTGCCTTTCCAGTCTTGATCGAACTCATAAATAATTACTCGATCTGATTGGATCGCTTGACGAATTTCCCCAACAGCCGTTTTAAAGATAGTGCTAGGTTCCGTCGAACCCATTAACTTCAATACGAGATCTTTGAGCAGTTTTGAGCGTCTGCTTTCAGCCGCTTGGTTTTCTAATAAGGTAACGCGATCAAGAACTGATCCTAACTGGGCAGCTAACTGCTGCATAAAGTTAATTTCCCCTGCTTGCCATTCGTAGGTAGTGGCGCAGTGGTGAGCAATTAACAAACCAAATAGTTGGCCCTGATTAATCACGGGAACCACTAAATTCGCTTTAATTTGCAGTCGGGTCATCAACTGTTGGTGTTCGGGGTGAAATCCTGCATCAGAGACATCATTAGTCGGAACAACCCGTCCTTGTTTATAAGCTTCGAGCAATTCTTTGGCAATGCAAGGGTCATTAATTTGGTCATTGAGAGCAATCGGCCAACCAGGAGAAACCGCTTCGCTGACAATATAGCCACTCCAATCATTATTGAAGCGATAAATTACGATGCGATCTACCCCTAAGATCTCTTTGGCTTCTCTCAATGTTTGATCAAAGAGTGTAGCAATATCTTCTTCGTTGACGGCAACCACACCGCTAATTTTGGCTAACCAACGAGACTGTTCAACTAAATTGGTTTGTTGCTGAGCCAAATCTTTGAGTTGCCTAGCCATTTGGTTAATATTGGTTCCCAGTAAAGCGAGTTCATCTTCTCCCACTATATTTAGCTTGGTGTCCCATTCTCCTCGACCAATTTTTTCTACGGCTTTGGTTGCCCTTAAAATGGGAGTAATAAAACGTTTTGTTAAGGAAATAGCAATTAATACCACGATAATCCCTACGGCTAATGTTCCCAAAGCAAGAGTTGAT
>JBCDDV010000095.1:0-7518 GCA_039180145.1 Cyanobacteria bacterium P01_G01_bin.49
CTTCAGCTGTAGAAACAGAACGTTCTCTAACTTTTGACGTTTCTCTTCTCGAAGCCATGCCTTTAGGACAATCTTTAACCTTGGCTTTGGAAGCCGAAGAAATTACAGCACGACAAGGCCCTCTTAATCGCTTTGGCAATTCGCAGAATCTCATTGCTAATTCGCGGAATCCCATTGACTTTGCAGAGCAGAACTTTGAATTTAGCCTTGACGATGGTGAAACGTGGCTACCTGCCGGAAATGGCAATGAAATCACATTTGGCTTTGGTTTGACTTATGCCAAAGTACGAATGCCCATTCACAACGATAGGATTAATGAGGGCATAACGCCAGAAACCCTCGAACTGGGTGTAGCTGATGTGGTATTGGGAAACAGGAGTCTCAACGAGTTTACCGATACTGGAATTGGCTCAATTATCGATGATGATGTACAACGTCCAGTCAACGTCATCATTTCTGACGCGATCGCCACTGAAGGAGAAGATCGGTATGCTATTTTTAACGTCGATCTTTCCGCTTCTAGTGGCCAGCGCACAATCCTTCAGCTAGAGGCTGTAGAAGGAACAGGAAACGGGGGCATAAGGGCAAACTTTAATAATCAGTTCCAAGCTCTCCAACAAGTTATGGAAAATGACGAGTTGGATCTTAACCAAAACCGCCAGAATCAGCTAAGGTCCCTCGAAAACCAACGCGCGTTAGAAGCTCTCCGAAATTCTCTCAGCCAGCAAGAGTTAAAAATTTTAGATAAAGCTCTTGAAGCAGAAGCCGTTGATTTTGCTCATCAGCAATTTGAAGTCAGCAACGATATGGGAGCAACTTGGCAACCTGTCGAAAACGGAATAATTGAGATTCCCCAAGGTACTATCGACCTGACTCAAGTTAGGTTTCTCATTAACGATGATAATTTTGCTGAGGGATCTGAAACCTTTGAGCTTCACGTAGCAAACGTGGTTGAAGGTGACATGGATAGTATCACTGATATTGGTACCGCCACTATCGTTGATAACGACCCGTTCATCGCTGCTGTTTTTGAACAAACTTTTCAGGCTGAAGATGCCACCTTATCTGGGCCCATTGTCTTCACGGGAAGAGCCTCTGAGGGAAGTGGATATGTTGATTATCAAAATCCTTCTGGAGACTACGTTGAATGGGTTGTCGATGTACCCGAAGCAGGATTCTACGAGATCTCTTGGAGATACCAAAACGGCTCTGGCAATCGACCCTTAGCACTAGATATCAATGGCAATACTGTAGATCCAAGCCTAGACTTCCCCTTTAGTGGGGGCTGGACAAGCAATAGTTGGGATTTTGTTTCACAAGTTGTAGAACTTAATGCCGGGAGCAACCCCATTCGCCTGAGTGCGATTGGTCAAAGCGGTGCCAATTTTGACTTTATGCAAGTCATAGCCACTGGCATCGATGTTGTCATTTCCGATGCAACGGCCACAGAAGGCAGCGATGATTATCTAATATTCGATGTTGGTCTTACTGCTCCTAGTAATGAAACCATAACCCTTGATTTATCTGCTATTGATGGTACAGCACGAGGAGGGTTAGAAGCCGATTTTGGCATTGATCCAGCCGGAGATCCTATCGATTATGCCAATTTAGAGTTTGAGGTTAGTTCCGACGGAGGTGTTACCTGGCAAGCCGCTGCGAATGGAACAGAGGTGACATTTGCCCCCGGTGACACCGATCTTCAAGTTCGGCTAGCGATTAACGATGATGATGCTCCTGAAGGTGCCATACCTGAAACGATGCAGCTTGCAGTCAACAGTGTGTTGGCGGGTGTAATTCGAGATGCGACCGATCGTGGTGATGGTCTAATTACAGATAACGAAGTGGCTGGTACGGGTACGCCGCCTATTTCTCTACTTCCGGCTAGCGATATTCGGGTTGAAGGTGATGTCTTATTTACCTTCGATGGGACAGATGGGGGTTTATTAGACGGTGATAACGATGAAATTGGGTTTACAATGGTCGATCCAACTTCTAACCCAGGCAATCCCAATCCCATTGGTGGTGTCGTTGGCTATTGGAATGACAAATTAGATGTTACCAATGGTTTACTTGAGATCACCGCGACTAACGGCATTCAATTTAGAAATGTTAATAGTCAAGATAATGCCCTGGGAATTGGCTTAAACCTACCTAGTCAAAACCTGAAGCTAGAAACAACCCTAGTCGATCTTCCCACTGCTCCTGGGGGATTTGCTCAAGCAGGTCTCTGGTTTGGACAAGCAATTGGGGGAGGCGATGGCTCTAGTGAAGATAACTACATCAAATTTGTGGCTATTTCTCCTGGGGCTGGCAATTATCAACTTCAAGCCTTGATAGAACAGGCTGGGATAGAAACAGAAGTCGTGACTGTTGAGATCCCAAATGATCCCGCCTCACTAGACTTGGAACTGTTCCTTGATCCTGAGGCAAGGGAGGTATCTGCTTTCTATTCTGTCTCGGGAGGAGCCGTTCAGCCTTTAACAACTTTTGAGAATGTGCCTGATGAATGGTTTAGCTTTGACCAAGCAGGGATTGACCCAACCATTGCGACCCGTAGCTTTGGTGGCGTTTTTGCCACTAGTCGAAATGCTAGCAGTGAGCAAGTGTTCAGCTTTGATGATTTCTCGGTTACTGAAGAAGAGCCACCCGACGTTCCTTTCGATCCTGATTTTCTCTTTGATAGATGGACACTACCTGTCAATAGACCGACTGCCATAGATGTTGGGCCAGATGGACGGATTTACGTAGCCACTTTGTTTGGTAACATCGTTGCTTTTGACATTGATCCGACAACTCGCACCTTTGAGCAAGAGGTAATTACAACGATTCGAGATGAAGAAGGGGGGAATCGCCTAACCCTGGGCATTGCAGTTGATCCTGATTCCACGGCAGAAAATGTCGTTTTGTGGGTAGGCCACTCTAACGGGTCTGTGAACAACGGCGCTCTCAATTCTGGAAAACTATCGAGGCTTTCAGGCCCTGGCTTTACTCAAAAGGAAGATGTCGTGACTGGACTGCCGCGGGCGATCGCCAATCACGCCACTAATAACATTGACTTTGGCCCAGACGGTCGTCTTTACATTTGGCAAGGAGGCAATACGGGAGCCGGATCAGCCAATGATGAACCGACAGAATTCCTAGACCGTCCCGAACAAACTTTGAGTGCGGCGGTACTAGCAGTAGATATTCCGAGTTGGAAAGCTGATCCCACTAATTTCAATGGGGATGTTGCTTCTCCCATCGGAGAGTTTGTCGACGAATTTTATGATCGTAAAGCACAAGAGCTTGGACGGGAATTTACGGAAGTAACTGTTTACGCCTCCGGTCTACGGAATACATACGATGGCGTGTTCCATAGCAATGGAAACCTCTATGCACCTGATAATGGCCTCGGCGTAACGGGGACTGTGCCTCCTGTGCCAAGACTTGGTGATCCAACTGACCGTAGTATTACTACATTATTCGGTGAAGATCCTGTCGATAACCCTGGGGTACAGCCCGATCCACTGAATCGCATTGTAGAAGGCGGCCACTATGGTCACCCTGATCCCTATCGGGATGAGGTGGTCTTCAAAACTGGCGCATTCCAGGGATTCAATAATACAGATGCTAATCCGTCTAACGATATTCCAGTCGGACATCCCGAATACACGCCCCCATTCCTTAATTTAGGCAGCAACAGATCTGCTAATGGCATCATTGAATATACTGCCGACAACTTCTTTGGGGCGCTAGACGGTGATTTATTTATTAATAACTTCTCCAGCGGCGACGATGTTACTCGGATTCAATTAACACCAGATGGCCTAGCTCCGGTTAACGCTTCATCATTAGCAGGAGGCTTCATCGATCCCCTACCCATTGCCATAGGACCCAATGGTAGCGAGCTTGAGGGAATGTTCTTTGTTGGTGAATTCAACGGTGGCCGTGTTACCGTTATGGAATCATTGGGAGTTTGGCGAACTGACTTGCCCAACTTACCCAATGCGCTCGGTGTTTTGGATGCAGGTAGCGCAGTTGTTGATGGTAAACTGTACATGGTCGGTGGCAAAACCAATAATGGCCCCATCAATGATGTATATGTTTATGACCCAGGGGATTCCATTGACGCTGGTGATGATGTCTGGACAACACTTCCAAACGGATTACCTGGTTCTGCCGTCGAAAATCCTGCCGTGGTAAGTTTCGACGGACAACTATACGTATTTGGAGGCTCAACCGGACCATTCTCTGGTGCGGTTAATAATGCTGCTGTACTCGATCCCGACACCAATACATGGACTTCCCTAGCTTCCATGCCCACTGCTCGTGGAGGTGCCAACGCCGAAGTCTTAGATGGTAAGATCTATGTGGTGGGTGGTTTAGCATCTGATGGCTCTTCTCTGGACACAGTTGAGACTTTTGATCCTGTTACTGGAATGTGGGACACAGGAACTGCTTTACAAACTCGTCGAGACAACCCAGGTGCTGCTGTCGTAGACGACCTGCTCTATGTTTTCGGTGGTCGCACTCGTAATGCTGATGGCACTACCATCGATGGTGGTCTTAGTACCTTAGAAATTTACGATCCGGTAGCAGACCAGTGGGTATTTGGAACTGATATGCCGAATGGTCGGCGGACAATGAGCGTTGGTACTATCAATGGTCGCATTCAGGTCATTGGTGGTGAAGGTGCTGCTTCACTTGATTTTAATCAAGAATATAACCCAGCAACAGGAGCTTGGAGAACTCTACCAGACATTCCAACTCCGCGTCATGGATCTGCCTTTGGCACTATTGATGATGTTATCTATGTCGCTGGTGGTGGTCCGACTCCCGGTAGCTCATTCACTGATGTAACAGAAGCGTTTACCTTCTAATCTTTGTATTCCCGTGGCGAGGTTTCCTTTCCTCGCCGGGATCTCTTGTTATCAAGTGGGCTTTTTTGAAAACGTTAGCCGTTTTTATGACTTTCTTTGTCGCCCCTAAAAACAATTATCCAAGTAAGTTAATTTTGAGGTACTTATCGATGAGAGTTGATCAACCAATCACAACACAAGGGTTAGTAAAAGGTAGTTTAAAACAAGTACATCATATTGCTTTTAACGTTAAGGATATGACAGTTTCGTGTCACTTTTATGGTAGAATTTTAGGACTTCATCAGTTAATAGGTGATCAAGTACCGAGTACCTTAAAAAAATTAGTTGCTGAGGGAAAAGTTGCTAATTTTATTACGCCTGATGGCACAGTATTAGATTTATTTTGGGAACCCGATTTATCACCCCCAAATTCCGATCCTAAACAACAGTTTACCCGTGCTAACCATTTAGCCTTTGGTATTGCCCCAGAGTTATTCGATGAAGCTGTTGAAGTCCTCAAGCAAAATCAGATCGTGATTGATCATGGCCCTGTCAGTCGTCCCACAGGAAGGGGCATTTATTTTTATGATCCTGATGGCTTCTTGCTAGAAATTCGGTGTGATCCAATCTAAGTTTGGATGCTAAAAAACGGATCAATTTTCTTCTTTTTCATCAATAATAAATTCCAGGGTTTGACCATAGGGACTACCAAATTTTAGTTGTGTTCCTGATGATAGAGGAACTTCTTCATAGTGGACTCTTTGCCATTCTTCGCCTCTAGCAATGAGGGTTCCAAATCGAGAAAAATCACGCAAAAAATAGGTATAATCTTGAGCAGGATTAGTGGGAGATTCTCGACAAATTATCTCCGCGTGACGTTGACTGACCCATTTTTCTTTAATAACGAGGTCATTTTCCGGACGACGACCTACTCTCATTAGCCCACCATAGATTTGCCAAACAGATGTATCTTGATTCAGAAAACGAATAAAGGCCGCAGGGGGTTTGGCCATAATTAGGGGTAATTGAGTGATATCCTCGAAAGGCGTAATCAGTTCCCCGTTAAACTGGGGGTGCATATAAAGGATCGGCAATGTCCAAGCAGGTTGATTAAATCTATAAAGGGTCAATAACTCTTGTCTAGCAAATCTTACCGCTTCATCAATGGTTTGACGTTGGGTTAGGGCTTTGGTAAAACTCTGAATAAAACTTAAGGCCTCGTGATCTGCGATCGCATCACGCATCGCCAAAACAGCAGGTACCCCATGATGAATTAAAACTTCAGCCAGACTACTACGTTCAACGGTTTTCGGCCCCTGGTGATCTGGCTGGGCCCCCCAACAAGCATTAAAAACAGCCAAAGTAATTTGATTACGAATTAATACTTGCGCTAACTCTGTCCCATTGATGGTTGCTTGGGAACTTAAGAAGAGTAACCCACCATTAGGAGCGAGCATTCCATGTCCCGCATAAAAGACGATATTGTAATTGCCATTATCTAGAGTTTCCATCAGTTGAGTGGGTGTGGGACGAACTAACGGATCAACATTGATAGGAACAGACACCGAAGAAAACAAACCCTCTTCTGGGAGCAAAGCAATTTGTTCGATGATTTGCACTAAGAGATCAGCTTCAGCTTCTAGTTTTAAGTCTTCATGGCTTAAAAATTCGTCGTCCTGGGATAAATTTGTTTGGGAAGGGTGTGTTTTACTGCCCAAAACTAACAAAATATTTAACCCACTTTTGGGTTGATGAAAGGCTAACGGATCAACATTATTAGTAGTGCGGCTAAATAAAATTTTAGAATCAAGAGAAATGGCTTGCTTTCCTGCTTCTGACTGCATCGTTTCCCAAGGGAGAGGGATTAAGTCTGGTGCTTGAATATCTAACCTCAATCGTAGGGGTTGACGACTACCTTGGGAGAGTCCTAAACTTTGGGCAAAGCTCGGCCGAATTGTGCCATTAAACAACCACTGCCACAAACTAATCCCCAATTCTTGCATCAGTCTTCCCCCGTAAGTTTCACCAGGACTCGCTAAAGAAAAAGTGAGAGGAGGCAAATCACTGAGCAGTTGATCGTGAGTAACGATTAGATGAGGTTCTCCTTGAGGTGCAAACATTTCTTGCCACCCTAACCACTTGCGAGTTAAGGTTTCTGACCAAACGGAGTCGTGATGAACGTATCCACTGGGTAAAGGTGCATGAGTCACCCAAAGGGCAAAACTGTCTGAACCTGCTGTTGTTAAAGGAGCGATCGCTATAGTTAGGCAAGGATATGTGCCTGCAGACATTACCGACTCTTTATAATAAGCTGATAACCGAATTGTAACCTACTCCTACCCCAGTAGGTTAATCTATTGTATCAAATCGAACAATATAGAACTGATTGAAAGCTATTTATCGCGAAATATTTCGCTGATAGATTTCCAAAGTTCTCTAAGAATTTGTTTTACTTGCTTTTCTTTTTTAGCAAGTGCTGTTGCTGCTTCACCTAATTGGTTTTCAAATTCTTTTTGCTTGCCTTCAAGTTTATTTGTCAAAACTTCGGGATTTTCTTTGGCTTTTTCGTACCAGGTTTTTGCTTCGTCTAGATACTGATTTAGATTATCATAGCTTTCTCCGTATCTACCAGCCAAATTCGCTTGCACGACGGCCAATTGAGCTTTTAGCTGAGCATAAC
>JBCDDV010000096.1:0-7499 GCA_039180145.1 Cyanobacteria bacterium P01_G01_bin.49
CCTCATCATCAACCGCATAGGTTTCTAAATAATTCGTGACAAACATCTGCATATCTGCACTGGGATGTTCGCTAAATTTTAATAAATATTCTTGTCCGTAGGTTTGTTGAAAATTGCTGGTTACTAAATCTTTGCCAAAACGACGTACATCTTCTTGGATACTATCACAAACGCCAATCATTATTTTGGGTGTCCAATCTTCTTGATTGAGCTTATTAAATAAAGAAAAAGCAAATTGTTGAGAATCTTCCCATTTTGCTTCTAATAATTTAATAGCTGATAGCATTTCATCTTCATAATAACGAATACTATCTAGTTTTAACTCAAACATTTGCCATGCTGCTTGACGAATGGCTAAAATTTCGTGATTGGCGAATTGAACTAACTGAGTGGTACTAAAGTCTGACCACCAGCGATCGCTATTTGCTTGTAAAATGATTCCCCCTAATTCCTGCGCTACAGAAGATTTAGCGCGAGTTAGGGCAATAGCTTTATCAGTCGCAATGTAAGATATCCAGTTGGGCATCATACGAGAACGCAAGATAGTCAGTAAATCCTTGTGTACTCCCTCGTGTCTTTCGGGTTCGCATAATAAATCGATGAAGTCGATGGCTAGTTCGTGACCAAATTCGGGTTGATTCTGGGCTAAACGTTCAATTACCGGGTGAATAGCATGGCGAATATCAGAACTAGAATTAACCGCCATAGCAATAATTAAAATGCGATCGCTCATTAGTCTTTCGTCTGATAATTGTCCGAAGATTCTCACCCCTACACTCCTCACGGAATCATGGGGAGAGGATAACAGAGACTCGATTAAGTTGGGGGGTAATTCGCTGACAGGGGTTTGATGATTGAGGAGAATTCGCGCCCCTAAGACTTGTATTTCGGGAAGAGGATGATCTAATAGGTCTAAAATGATATTGAATCCCAAGGTGCGTAGTTGAGGCGTAAAACTGAGTAACAGGGTTTCACTAACTTCCTGCGCCATCTGGGTTTGAGCGTCATTTAAAACTAATAACGCCGCGATAATGCGGACAATTAAGACTTGTGAGGTTTCTGGACTTAAAATCGAGGAACTTAGTAGTTTGCAGGCAAAAGCGCGGGTATCGGGTTGGAAACTGGTGACTAAATCAGCAATAAAGTCAGTGGAGGCAAAAAAGGTTTCTCGTTGTTCTTCTATCCAGCGATAGGCTTGTTCTCTGGCAGGGATTAAAATAGAGTTAGCAACGGCTAATACTAATTCTTGATCGGGTTGTTGGGAATTGTAGCGATCGCTTGCATAATTGAAGGCAAACTCTGCTGTAATTTCGTAATTTGTTTTTAATAGTTGAATTAAGGTCGAGGTTTCTAGGCGATCGCCATATTCTTTGTTCTCTTTTAAGGCTTTAACGGCAAACTGATGGATGGGTAAACAGTTACTTTCTAATAATAGTTTTAATAATGCGTCGGGTTGTTGATTCCACAAGTCGGGAAAGGCTTCTTCTCTAATCGTTGGTATAGTATCGCCTGGTTTATAATTATTTTGACAACGCCATGCTTGGGGATGAGATTGATAACGAGGACTATTTTGATAGAGAATATGATTTAAAATAATGCGACTAGCATAAGCATCCCAATCTTGTTCGGTTGTTTGAGAAGAACGGGTTTGATAATTGTATCGACGATAAACAGAATGTTTGGTATTTTCTGCATCGTTATCGCTATATTGTAATAAAATTTCTGTTGCTAAATTAATGTAATCAAATTCTTCTTCTTCTCCTAATGTTTTTAATGTGCGCCAAACACGCCGACGTAAATACTCACGGGTTTGAACACTATAGGCTTTTTGAGCATTAGGGTCTTTTAGTTGTTTGGTAAAATACCGTTCTTTTGTTGGAATATAGCGTCTTTGTTCTCGATTATATTGTCCCCCTTTTCTTGGATTTTTAAAGTTCCCTGGCTGGACTTCAAATCGATAAGCTAAAATCGCAAACACTTCGCCATCACAGCGATATTCAGCCATCTTAAAAATGTGGCGTAACTGTTTAAAATAATTGGGTTGTAAAGGGGCTTCTTTTAGTATCTTTAACAACGCAGGACGAACAAACTCGTTATCAATTTGGTAAAGAGTATCGAGAACTTTAAACCGTTTATAATCATTGGTTTCTAAATAACTTTTTAGGGCATCTTCAAAATTTTCGGCTTCTCCATTTTGTGCCAACTCTTGTAAATCAATCGGAAGTTCTGTTATTTTTTGCGATCGCAGTTTTTCGCGCTCTTTTTCATCCGATAATTGATACAGTGCTTCCCAAGCAATCCGATTAATATGTTCTGGTCGAGATGTTTTTGTAATGACTTTGATAAACTCAGCAATGGCATTCTTATCCCCACATTTACCCAAAGACCAAGCGATACAATAATCCCTTAAATCGTCTCCTGTTCCTATTAATTCAATTAATAATGGGACTGCTTCTTTTATTTTTAATTCTCCTGCACGCCAAATAACTCTTTCTAATGGCCATCCCTCACTATTTTTTTGTGCTAAACGATTAATAATGGCTTGGTGTCGCGGATCATTGCTAGTAATCGTTGTATTTTGGGGGCGAGATATTGATTCTGTTGTGTTTGTTTCCGCGATATTATCAATATCTTGGTATCCTTTCTTTTTTTTATCGGCAATTAACTTATAAAAGATTTTTTCTGCTTCAGCTAAAGAGACAGCTTGAACCGTTTTACTTCCTTCTTTTAAATTTTTACCACGTCTTCCGTAGCGAAAGTTAACGATGTATTTATCGACCGTAATTTGACATAAATCTACTTCATAGATCTTATCGGAATTTCCAGCCTGATAATGCAACGTGACTCTTTTGGCTAATTTCATAAAATTTCCTTTTAATATCTGTTGCTACAATTTTTATATTTTTAACTTTGATGAGTATAAAAAATACTTTTATTTTAGATCACTAGCCGATTTTAAACAAGGCGCAATTTTGAGGGCTGCTTCTCTTATACAGTCTGCTTTATGACCCCATTTTTTTGCTCCCAACAGGCAAGATCTAATACCAATTCTCAAAAATAGCTAGAGAGATAAAGCATCTAAAATATATTCTTAACCCGTCAACTTTAAAATCAAAAATTGGGAGACAAAATGCCCCCCAATGTCTTAAAAAAATTGCTAGAAAGAAATTGCTTTAGACAACACTAAAAACAATAACAAACCCTAAAACCGCCCCAAAAACAATTAAGGCATAGAATTGAGCGCGACCATTTTCTAGGTATTTTAAGCCCTCTCCACTCACTAAAGTGGCTAAACCCGTTAAATTGACAGCCCCATCAATGACACGATAATCTACCTCCATAATTTGACGGGCTAAACGACGACATCCCATGACAAAAACGCGATCATAGAAATCATCGAAATACCATTTATTGAGGGAGAATTGATAGAGGGCCGGATATTTTTCGGCGATCGCAGCCGGATCTATTTTTCGCTGTAAATACATTAAAGAAGCAATGGTAATGCCAATTAAAGCAATACCCACAGAATTTCCGGCCATGATGCCAAATTCTGTCCAATCAAAATGAGACACCTCTTCAATGACTTCTCCTGGCGCAGAAATAAAGCTTTCAAAGGTATTATCCCAAGGTTTTCCTAGTAAACCAATAACCGTCGAAGGAATAGCTAAAATTAGCAAGGGTAGAGTCATAGTTAAAGGAGACTCATGAGGAGAGTCACTATGACCATGTCCATGATCATCATGACTATGTTCATCATGCTCTAATTCGTGGACATCCATAGCCCCTGGGCCAAAGACTGGGGCAGCAGCAGCAGACAGTTCTGCCCGAATGTCCTGATCATTTCCTTTAAACTCCCCTTCAAAGGTCATAAAGTACATCCGAAACATATAAAACGCCGTTAAACCTGCTGTAAACCAACCCACAAACCATAAAGCGGGGTTCGCTTCAAAGGCCAGCCCTAAAATTTCATCCTTTGACCAAAAACCAGCAAAAGGAGGAATGCCACAAATAGCTAGGGTTCCGACTAAAAATGCTAAGGAGGTGAGGGGCATATATTTTCGTAGTCCCCCCATTAACCGCATATCTTGTGCCAAAACAGGGTCATGGCCTACCACACCTTCCATACCATGAATCACCGAACCAGAACAAAGGAATAACATCGCTTTGAAATAGGCATGGGTCATCAGATGAAATAGTCCAGCAGTATAGGCACCAATACCCATTGCCATCACCATGTATCCAAGTTGAGAGATGGTAGAGTAAGCTAAGCCTTTTTTAATATCATTTTGGGTTAAGGCGATAGTTGCCCCCAAAAAGGAGGTTAAGGCACCTGTCCAGGCAATGGTAGTCATCACAACAGGAATATGCTCAAAGACAGGGTACATCCGCGCCACCAAGAAAACCCCCGCAGCTACCATTGTTGCCGCATGAATGAGGGCAGAAATGGGAGTAGGGCCTTCCATCGCATCTGGTAGCCATACATGAAGAGGAAACTGGGCTGATTTGGCAACGGGGCCTAAAAAGACTAATATTCCCAGTAATGCGGCTAAAGCGGGAGCAATAACACCAGAAGAGACTAACCCTTCTAACCTTTCTCCCATCACCTCAAACTCAAAGCTACCAGTAGCCCAATATAACCCAAGCATTCCTAATAATAAGCCAAAATCCCCGACGCGGTTAGTCACAAAGGCTTTCTGACAAGCATCAGCCGCCGCTTTGCGATCAAACCAAAATCCAATCAGGAGATAAGAACACATCCCCACCAGTTCCCAAAATACATAAACTTGCACCAAATTGGGACTAATGACTAACCCTAACATCGAGGCACTAAAAATGCTTAAATACGCATAAAATCGTACATATCCTTCATCATGAGCCATGTAACCATCGGTGTAGACCATCACCAGTAAAGCAACAGTGGTGACAATGACACACATCAAAGCACTGAGATGATCTAGGGTATAGCCCATTTGTAAATGAAAATTGCCTGCTGCTGCCCATTCGATCATCTGGGTATATTCCCCATGACCGTTAATTTGGCTCCACAACAGTGCAAAGGAAAAGACCATAGACGCGCCTAACAAGGAAATGATCACAACAGCATTTACTTGTCTTAGGCGATTAGTTGCTTGATTAAATGAGATTAAACCAAGACCAACTAACATTGCCCCTACTAGGGGAAAGACTGGAATTAGCCAGCCGTATTGATAAAGCGGTTCCATACCGTAATGCCTAAGTTATTTGTTCACTACTTTGTTGATAACCTTAAACTCTTGATTTATAAAGTTTTTTAAGGAATTTATAAACCCTAGCGCAATCCTCAAGTGAAAACAACTTGTTGAGGAGGGAATACTTACCCATTCAAGGCAAGAAACAATAGCCTCGGTGAATTTGTATAATTGGATTGACTTCTATCGAGACTAAAAAGTAAGCGATCGCCTTCTGGTCTTTGTCCATGACTAAAATTTTATTTCTAGCTCTGATGATGATTCTCAGTGGGTGTTTGGCTATAAATCACTCAAAAAACCCAGAATTTCAACCAATTTTAACTGCCTCTGAAGATAGATCTACTGCCAAAGTCTTAAATGTTGAAGCAATAGGAGAACCCAATGACTATACTTTTGCTGTTACTATTAGTAGTCCTGACACTGGTTGCGATCGTTACGCTGACTGGTGGGAAGTCATAACCCCCGAAGGAGAATTGCTTTATCGTCGGATTTTGTTACATAGTCACGTAGACGAACAACCTTTCCAGCGCACAGGAGGCGTTGTGGCAATTGACCCCCAACAAATAGTAATTATTCGGGTGCATATGTCCTCTGATGGTTACAGTCCTATAGCTCAACAGGGAACGGTAAAATCGGGTTTTTCTGCAGTGACTTTACCTGAAGAATTTGCAGCCTCCCTTGCATTGGTTGAACCTTTACCAGAAAGTTGCGCTTTTTGAAGGAAGATAAAGCAGAGAGAGGTTTAGTTGACAGCAATTCTCATTTTGAGAAGAGAAGTCTCACAGTTTTCTAACCAGAGTATAGAACTCATGTTCTTGTTTTTGCCAAAAATCTTGCATTTTTAAGACACAGATCTGGCTAAAAACGTTGCAATTAGAAATTTCTCAATCTAAATAGACTACTTGTACTGTTTTTTCTGGAGGCTAAATCGATTCTTTTTAGCGGTCTCGCTCCGCGAGTGCGAAGCAACGCCGATCTATGAAGTCGACATGATGAGCCTTTTTCGATTCTTGTCCCCCCGAAAACATATTCTTATCATCCCTTCACCCAGTCACTCAACCTTCCTTTTGTATTATTGTTAGCCACTAAAACTAAACTGAGCAGATAAATCTACTCAGCTTAGTTTCTTCTTGTTTGATCAAGCTATCAGTATTAGCTTTTTCTGATTAGTTTTAGTCTTCTTAACTTACCAATAATTAAGAAGAGATTATCTTTGGACCGATCGCTATCCCGTAGGCTGACAGAAAGCCAAGAGCATAGCTTGAAATCAGATCAGACTGAAAACTCTGATCGAAAAAACCGTCCCAGTCAAACTTAATTATATTTCCTCTACCTTCAACTTGTTCTAAGGTGGGAAGTTCCGACTGATAAAAATCCAGATCTTCAATGACTAAATGATTCATTATCTTTTTCCTGGGTTGTATAAATACAATTCTTGACTAGATTAAACTCCTAGAGGAGGAGATTTCGCATTAATTTTAATTCCTTGAAATGTTTTAAACAAAGCAGATCCTCCTGCCTGAACATTGCCTAAGAAATTAATTTTTACTGTGCTAGGAAAAGCAGTCGCCTGTACTGCATCCTGCATTCCATTTAATAATCCCGTAAGTTCTACGATTGGGTCTTCAATAATTAGACCTCCTTGAACTTGAGAAAACTTGTTAAGTGGTTTAGGCATCATTTCTAGATGCTCTAAATCTTTAATAATCATGGTTATTCCTTCCTACTAAAGCTGATCATTCTCCGCATTAAAATGTTACTAAACAGGTAAACCTAGGGCTACGGAAGAATAGTCAAAGGCATAACCAACACTGAAACTACCAACAGAACCAGTGGTCAAAACGTTAGTTTCTCCACCGCCAAAAGCACCAAAATCACCAACAGCCAAAGAGTCAAATGAAAAGTTAGACATGGCTCGACCAAACAAAGCATTGAGGTCAATCATTCCCCCTTCAATTTCTTCAGTTTGAGAAACGGTTTCTAGACAATCTAAGTCAGCGATAATCATCGTCGATCTCCTTGATTTTAAAGTATTTGATTGGACTTAAATTAATAATAAGGGCTAAAATAATAATAAGGATGCCAATGTGGCATCCTTATTATTTATTAATAAAATAAAGGTGGACAATGTCCACCCAAAAAGCATTAATAGCTTTGTCTTTATCAAACTAATCAGTTATGAAAATAAAAAATATAACAATCAAATCAATTGATTGCTTTTCTTTAATTCATGACTGCAAGTTCTCAAATAATTAAGGATTAGGGGTAAAC
>JBCDDV010000097.1:0-7472 GCA_039180145.1 Cyanobacteria bacterium P01_G01_bin.49
ATTTTGTGGAGTCGATTAAACCCCATAAAAAAGGGGGTTAGGGAGGAATAAATTGGCTTGGCTTCAACTGTTTTAGTCGCTAAGACTTTAATTTTGGTAATCAGCGTCCGTTGAATGGCTTCTTGATTTTCTCCTAAACCTGTTTGGGGTTTGGCCATCACATCCAAAGCACCAAATTGTAAAACCTTAAAGATATTATCAATATCATCTTTTTGTACAGCATTACTGAGAACTAAAACAGGAAGGGGATATTTAGCCATTACCTGTTTAACTAATTCAAACCCATCCATATTGGGCATTTGCAAATCGGTACAAATGACTTGAGGTTGTAAAGTAGGAATCAACGCTAACGCCTGATTCCCATCAGACGCTGTGCCAACAACTTTAATTTCTGAGGAAGATTCCAGCATTCTTTTGAACATTCCGACGGCAACGAGGGAATCTTCAACTAAGAGAACTTTGATGGGAGATTTGGACATTGTTTTGCACCTCGATAAGGATAGTAATTTACTTGAGTTAGGAGTTAGGAGTTCGGGGTTGAATAATATTTAATGAGATAATCAACGATTCACTCCTAAACTCTTAGATCAATCGTCTTAAGGTTTCAATCAGGATTTTTTGATCGAAATCGCCTTTGGTTAAATAAGCGTTTGCCCCTGCTTGCGCTCCGCGACTCTTATCGGCTTCAGATGCTAGGGTGGTAACCAGAATAATGGGCAATTCATTGTATTCTCGATATTGACGAATCTTGGCAGTGAGGTCTAATCCATTGAGGTTTGGCATTTCCACATCGGAAACAACGGCATCAAAATTACCGGCCCTCAACTTATTAAACCCTTCTAATCCATCTACTGCAATCGTTAAGTCATATCCTGCTCCTTCTAATAGTCGTTTCATCTGGGTACGAATGATAATCGAATCTTCTACTAAGAGAAGTTTAGGTTGGGCATTTACCTCTTCTGCTTGGGGAGAAACTGTTTGGCTACCACCCCTTTGCAGAGATTTGAATAAGTCTTGAGGATTGATGACCATGCAAACTTGTCCGTCGCCGAGAATGGTTGCACCCAAAATATTGCGGACACGCTTGAGTAGCTTGCTCTGGGGTTTTAAAACGATATCTTGTTGATCGAGCAAAGCATCAACCAAAATGCCTAGACGTTCATTCCCCCTTCTCAAGAGAATGCAGGGAATATTTTTAGTCGCAGTTTTGGCAGTGTGGGCAGATCTGGGAACGGTAACAGGTAATTCAAGGAGATCGGCTAACCAAACCACTGACACGGGTTGCTCTTCGACAGTAATGGTTTGATTGCCCTCGATAGAAAAGATCTCTTGACGAGATATGAGCATGGCAGTTTCTACAGATTCTACGGGAATAGCATAAGTAGTTTGCTGCACTTCAGTAATCAATACCTGGGTAGTGGCAAGATTGGTACTGAGTTGAACGCGAAATTCACAGCCCATTCCTGGGGAAGATTCTACCTGAATTGACCCTTTAAGTCGTTCTACGTTGGCACGAACTACGTCTAGCCCGACCCCTCGGCCAGAAATTTCACTCACTTCTGTACGGGTAGAAAATCCAGGCGCAAAGATCAAAGATTGAATTTCATGGGTGGTCATCTTTGCTAGTTCTTCTTCGTCACAGATTCTCCGTCGAAGAGCAGTGCGCTTGATGTTGTCAAGGTTCAATCCTCGACCATCATCTAATACTTCAATACCAATGCTGCCACCAGTTTGATAGCCTCGGAGTCGAAGGGTAGCAGCGGGGGATTTACCTAAGTTTTCCCGTTCTTGAGGGGTTTCGATGCCATGATCGATCGCATTACGAAGAATATGCAACAGGGGATCTTTCATTTCTTCGAGAATGCGTTTATCAGCTTTGATGTCTCCTCCTTCAATGACGAGATCAATTTGTTTGCCTTGCTGTTTAGCTAAGTCTCTTACCATGCGAGGGAAGATATTAAACATGGTAGACAGGGGCAATAAGCGCAGGGTTTGAATGCCCGATTGCAATTCATTGGCAAGGGTATCTAATTGGGTCGTGTCTTCATAGGCAGTCTGTTTTAAATGGCTAATCAGAGTTCCCAGTTGTTCTAAGCGTTGCTTTGTGCGATGATGTAAGGTTTGAATTTCTTTGACATTGCCGTTAAATACTCCCTGTTCCATGTGCTGATAGGCTAAATGATGGGCAGAAATGTCTCGACTCCATTCTTCCCACAAAGTCATAATCGCTTCAATATCAACTATTCGTTGACTAATGCCCAGTTTGGTGACATTGAGTTCCCCTGCTTGACGCATTAAACCATCTAGCTGTTTCGATTCGATACGAATAGTGTCAATGGTTTCACTTTCTGAGGATTGGTTGGCTGTTTTAGACTGTTCTAATCCTTGATTACTGATTTCTATCGGAGTCGGTTGATCTTCAAATAAGAAATCTTCATCAAACGGGTCTGCAATTGTATCGGACTCTTCAGTAAAGAGTAAGTCTTTTTCAGGCATTGAGTTGGCAGGGGATGCCACTGTTTGGGAACCATCCCCATTCATGTCAGCCCCCATTAAATTAGCCAAAACTTGGAAAACTACCACCCCCGCAGGTTCTCCTGTGACAGATTCATGAACCAACTTACGAACCGCATCAAGTCCACCATGAAGGCGATCGCATAAATCAGGCGTAATGATGCTCTTGCCTTCTTTAACCTCAACTAAACAATCTTCCATTTGATGGGTAAGGGTTTCTACATCTTTTACCCCCAACATCCGCGAGTCTCCTTTGAGGGTGTGGGCTTCCCGTAAGAATTCTTCTAATTTGGATTGATCATTCGGTTGTTTTTCTAGGAAGATGAGGGCATCTTCTAGCTTTTGTAAGCGTTCTGGGGTAACACTTCTATATACGTCCCTGAGTTCGTCGTCTTCAATATACATAGGAGTTTCAAGAGTTCGGAGTTCGGAGTTCGGAGTTTGAGGGTATGGGAGTTTAGGAGTTCAGGAGTGCAGAAGTTTAGAAATATCAGTCGGAGGTGAGTAGTTAGTGGTTAGTGGTTAATCATCTCCCCATCTCCCTGTCCCCTGCTCCCCACTTCCTTCTTCCTGCTCAAAAAGCTCCCTACTTCCCCTGCTTACTGTTAAATAGCTGCTTGCATTTTCTTGGCTGCCTCATCCAGTTGGTGGGTTGAGGCTTTGACTTCATTCATTCCTGCAGAAGTTTCTTGCGCTCCTAAGTTAATAGCGTTCATGGCAGAAAGCACTTGCTGAACAGCGACAGCTTGCTGTTTGGCCGATAGGGAGATTTGTTGGCTGTTGAGGAAAACGCTGTTAACCGCATCACTCACCCCGGCAAAGGTTCCTACTGTGCTTTGCGTCAGTTGGATGCCTTCGTCAGTTTTCTTGGTTCCTTCATCGGTTACCATAACGGTACTGTTCATGGCTGCTTGGATGTCTGTGACCAAGTTGTTGATTTTATCGGCAGAGTTTTTACTTTCGTCAGCCAGTTTGCGAATTTCTCCTGCTACTACGCTAAATCCTTTGCCTTGTTCCCCAGCGCGGGCTGCTTCTACCGCAGCGTTGAGGGCTAACATATTGGTTTGGTTTGCTAAATCAGCAACCAGATCAGATACTCCAGAAATTTGACCGGTTTGCTCACTCAGGCGCATGATTTGTTCGGCGATCGCCCGCACTTGTTCTTTGAGCATCGCCATGCTTTCTTGCGTTTGCTGTACCGCTTGCGTTCCTTCTTCTACTAAACTTAGAGCTTTCTGCGCTCCTGCTGATGAAGCTTCCGCTTGTTCGGCGGCTTGTCGTGAGGCGGCCCCTAACTCATCCATCGTGATAGTAGTTTCATTGACGGAACTAGCTTGCTGAGATATTGTCCGTTCTTGTTGTTCAACTGTTGAGGCAATTTGTGTGGAAGAAGAGGCTATATTACCAGTAAATTGGTTCATGGATGAAGTAATACTACGCACAATCAGGATAATTCCTGCTATTATTATTAAATCTAATATTATGAGACAATATTCTAAGAATTTGAGCCTTTGTTCGTCTTTGTGGACAATTTCTTCAGCCGCATCTACAGCAGCGTCAGTTGTCTCAAATAATGTTTCACTGGCTTTCAAAAGTTCACTTCTGTATTGAGGATTTTGTCGGCTTTTTTGGATGAGATCTTTAATATTTGTCCAAGCCTCATCAACAGCTTGCATCTTAGCCAAAAAATCAGCATCGTTAGTTTTCGGTAATTCTAACTCGCTGTTTCCATTAATTAAACCATCAATAATCTCATCTAGCTTTTGCATTAATTGGTCATTTTTTTGGTCTGATAATTCTAACTTAACTAACCGTTGAGTTCCTCCTCTAACAACACCAGCTTCATTAATTCTATGAACATCGCTGTCTGTCACTATAGTGAATATTAGAGTCAATACAGTACCTAATACTGTCAAGACAGCTCCGCCCAGACATAGGTATAATTGATTTGAAATCTTCATAGTTTTATTTCCTGGTTGAATGGTGTTGAATAAGAATAATGATTGACTGAAACTTTGGAAGTCTGATTACTAGAATTTGCGATAAAATTAAGCCGCTTCATTCACTTCTAAATTACCCTGGATAAGAATTTTTTGTAAGTCGAGAATAGTGAGTATTTGGTCTGCATAGAAAGCTGTTCCTAGTACGTAGTCATGTTTGTCAGACTCAATAGCCATTGGCACGGGATTGATATTTGTTTGAGGCAAATCAAGTACATCAAAGACTTCATCAACGGGTAATCCTGCCACCAGATCATCAATTGTAATAACAACTGCTTTAGGACTAGTTTTAGTAGAAGTTGCAGGCAAATTTAAGCAACTTCTTAAATCAACTAGGGTGACAATTTCTCCCCGCAAATTTATATTGCCCAAAATATGCTGAGGACAACAAGGAATGGGCGTAACTTTACAAATATTAATAAATTCCCTTACCGTCTTTAAATCTAGGGCAAAGTATTCCCCGCTTAGACTAATAATGGCTAAAGAAATTTGTTCGGTTGTATCTGTACTTGTTGTTAGGGTTGCTTGCCGCAAATTATCAGCCCGTCGCCGAAAAATTGTTCGTTCCTCTGGTGTAGCATTAGGGCAACATAAGTCATAAAAATTGCTAATGACTTTTACATTTTCTAGCACCTCACTATCTGTTACTAAATCTTTGACCTCATTCGGTTGACGAATTAAGGCTTCAGGATTAAGGAAAATAATCGCACTATCATCTACAGTTGCCATTCCTGAAACGAAGGCAGGATTAATATTATTGGTACGACCATAATCAATATTTTTTTCAATAATGCCTAAGTCAATTTCTTTAACTTCATGAACAGTATGAACAATAAGTCCAATTTGTAAATCCTCCCAATCTATAACAATAATACTATCAGTAAGTTGGCATCGGGTAAGGGGATTCCCTAATCTTAAATCAAGATGCATTACAGGTAGCAATTTCTCTCTTAAATTGAGGATTCCAACAATATCAATGGGAGCTTCAGCTATGGGAATAAGCTCAGGTAAAAAAAAGATTTCTTTGACTAAATTAGCATCTATTCCATACTGAATGTCATCAAGATTAAAAATTAAATAAGGGTTGGTGTTCATAAGGATTTTTAGGGTAAAAAATAAAAGTTCAGGAGTTTATAGGAGTGCAGAAGTGTAGGAGTTCATAGGAGTTTCAGAAGGGTGAAAATTAAGTATTCTCTATTTCTGAACTTCTAAACTTTTCCAGTTAGTCTTGAACTCTCCTTAAGATTGCTTTTGAGTAACTAATAAGTAATCGACTTACTTCCTCAAGTTTTGACATCAATGCTGTACTGTTTCCATAATTAAGATCTTGGGCAAGAATTAGGTAATAACGACATTCTTCAAGGGAACCTTGAGAAATATTGAAAAATCTTAATTTGTCTTTGGGACTTTTCTTTTTAAAACCCTCAGCAATATTGGCAGGAATTGATACAGCAGCGCGTCTCATTTGAGAAGTTAAACCATACATTTCCCTCTTAGGAAAACTATCAGTGAAACGGTAGATCAACAAAACAAATTCATGAGATTTTTGCCAAACAATCAAGTCTTGAAAGTTTCGTGCAGCTTCTCTATTTCTTCTTTCTTCTTTACCTCCTTGCATTTTACTAAACTCCTGCAACTCCCGAACTCCTGAACTCCTACACTTCTGAATTAACTATTCCCACAATTCACAAATTCACTCACAATGCTTAACAATTCTTCTCCATCAAATGGTTTCGTTAAATATCGGTTGGTTCCCGCAATTTGACCTTTCATTTTGTTAACTAAGCCATCTCTAGCAGTCACCATCACAATAGGAAGATTATGAAATTTAGGAATGCTTCTGAGAGTTTTGCACATTTCTAACCCATCAATATCAGGCATAGTAAGATCGAGCAATAGTAGAGAAACTTCGTTGTGATTGAGTAAATTCAGTGCCTCAACTCCATTACTAGCTAATAGAAGATTGTAGTGATCTCCTAAAATTCGCTTCATAGTTACTTGTACCACAGGACTATCATCAACAGATAAAACAGTTGGTCGATTTTCAGATTTAATGGTTATGGTTTGATCTATTTGCCCAAAACTGGCCCAACCCATTTGAACCCAATTAAAATAAGAACGTGCAACGATTAAGGGATCTTTATCCAATTGCTTGGCAATCTCTGTTAAACTACGTTTCCCGTCTACCCATTTTTCTAAGTGCTGACGTACTGCTCGGTCGTTAATTTGACTGAGTGGTTGTGCAGATAAGTTAGGAATTGCTTCTGCTGAGGGAATTGTCGGTGCTAGAGCTTTCCATCTTTGTTGACGTTCATTGAGGCCTAGTTTTAAGCTAGACCACTCTAAAGCATGACAATCTTCGCCAAAACACAGGTCACATTCAATTTTAGAATCAAATTCTATCTCTCCAGAACCAGGTAACGTATATTCAAGTATTGATAAAACTTGCCGTCGAACTAAGGCTTCAATTTTTTCCCAAGTTAACATTCGGATACGGACAAGGTTGTGTAAAACTTCTGTAACAGAATTGGAGTCTGTGGATTTTTCTAGAGCGACTTTGATAGCAAGAGAACTAATCTTGGGATTAATCTTCTTCGCCAATATTTTGATAAATTCGTCTCTTTCAGCAATACTTGTCCCACCGTAGCAAATTTTCCCATTGCTTAGCACTAAGGTATAAGGTTTCTGGTTTGATTCACCCTTGGTTTGCAACGCTATTTTTAACGTGCCAGTCGCTTTTTTGGACCTCAAATTTTTGAGTAAGGTACTCAGTTGCTTGGCTTCAAAGTGTTGTTTTAGCATCAAAAATCGTCTCAATCAAAATAAGATAGTGTAAAGAATCGTCACGATATTTAGGTTGCAACATCAATACCAAGGGATCAGTAATGCTGAAAAACCTACTTGACTGATTACAACTTGATTTCAGACTATAATTGCTATAGATGAGCATCTATGTAC
>JBCDDV010000098.1:0-7449 GCA_039180145.1 Cyanobacteria bacterium P01_G01_bin.49
ATTCCCGTGAGAAATTCTTCAAATTCTTGTTCACATCCTGGTTTTACTCTCCGTTTCACTGAAACCGTTACAGGAGGATCATGATGATTATTCATTAGGTGTTACATTAAGCTCTTTTAAGGCTATATCAACAGTATTACTAATGATAAAAAACTTGAGAAATCCTGTGATTTCCATGATGTCTTTTACTTCTTCTGAAAGTCCGACTAAAATAAGTCTGCTTTCTTGAGCAACTGCTTGTTTATATAGGTTTAACAAGACTCTTAATCCGGCACTAGACATATAAATAACTTCACTTAGATTTAAAATAATTTTGCTTTGAGGTATTAACAAAGGCAATAATTTTTCTTGAACGATTGATGAAGTTTGTCCATCAATATCTCCAGCAATGTCAACAATGATAGTATCTTGGTAATTTTTAATGTTAATATCCATGACGGTTTTGATGTTGATATCTAGAACAGGATGAGGGACTTGAAGACACAAACAAAATACTTGTATTCTGGTCTCCTAAACTTCCAGACTTCTTTAATTAGGAATAATAGTGACTTTGATTTTAACTCTTTTATCAGTCTTGGGAAGCATAATAGTGAGGTTTTCTGCATCAAAACCATTGTAAGCTTTTCCCTCTATTTCTACGGAATTAATTTTAATGCTACCTGGAGGTAAAATATCAGGAGAAACTCGTAATATATTATCAGGAAAGCTTTCAGGCAAAGGTTTAAAATAAAAGTCCATTGGTTGTTTAGTAATCAGTAAGTTGGTGTAAACTGCGGCTAAATAACATAATTCAAAGGAGTGATAACCACTCATAGAATGACTTCCTTTTCCTCGTTCATTTCCACTACTTAAATAAGGAATACCATTGGCTAAAACATTGAAGTAAACGCCACCATCTTCTGTGTCCAAAAACCACGCATTATAAAACGAGGCAGCCTCACGAGAAAAGCGATGATATTCTTCATTATTGAGACAACCTGTTAAGATTAAATAGGCCAAAATAGCTTGTTCTTGTTGCCACCAAGCTTTGCGATCGTGCCACACAAACCGATGAAATTCTTCTCCTGGCTCTAAACATCTTTCTACTACATCGTACCATCCTCCACGCTGGCGATCGCTACCAACTTTTGGCATGATATCGGCAATATTTGTTGCTAATTTGAGATACTTTTCTTTGGGGGTTAAACTATACATTCGCATTAAGTTCCAAGCAATTTTTAAGTTATGTCCAACCACTGCTCGATTTTGTTGCCAACCCCAAGTGATATCTTCTGACCAATCTTGGTTAAATCTTTCTTGTACATAGGGACTATTTTCAGGATCGGGAAAGTATTTTTCAATAGCATCAAAGGTATCTTCTAGCATTTCTTTGTATTCCTTTTTTCCTGTTGCTAACCATAAGTTAATGAGGTAAGCAGGGGCATGATCACCGACAGAATTCCAATTTTTCTTAGCTTTATTATGACCTAATGCGTCGCTTTTAGGATCTAATGTTACTGGATCAATATGGGAAAAATAACCTCCATATTCGCTTTTATCTCGGAAAAATTTATTAAACAGTTTAACAGTTAATTCGGCATCTTTTAAAATATCAGGATCACCGTTAATCCGATAGGTTTGAATAGGGCCAGCTAAAGCATAAATTTGTTCATAAGCAGGTATTGCATGATAATCGTCCCCAAATTCTGAAGCAAATATTTTCTGTTCTCGAATACCTTGAACATCGATACCATGATACCAATAGACAATATCTTCATCTAAATCAAGAAATCGCATATGTTCTCGTAAATATTCAGTGCCTTTTTCTGCTGCTTCTAAAAATTGATCTTCACCTGTCATTAAAAAAGCCGTAGCAAATCCATACACTAAGCGAGAAATAGTATCTGTTTCTTGGCTAAAATTATCTTGCGATCGCTCTCCTGATAATGCTAAATTGGTTCGATAATTTCGATAATTAATATCACCATCAGGAAATTGAGCGTTTAAATAGAAGTTTCCTAAGGCAGCAATTTGATTAACCCACCATGTAGGTTTTTCAAAGCGATATTCATCAGAAGTACGACCTAGAAAAACGAGTTGTTTAACCTCGAATTTGGGACTATCAGGATAAAAAACTCCATAGGCGAATAAATAGCGTCCAGGTGTTAACATTGTCCGCATTGTTCCCGTTGCATCAGGATAAGGTTCGTCTAAGTTTTGAATAAGTTTTGCATAAGCCATCGAAGTCAAAATGGCTTTAAATTCTCGATTATCTGAAGTTTTTATACCAAAAATATTATTATCTTGATCGAAGTGTGTAACATATCCAGCAATCAAATCAGAAAAGGGAAAAGTAATGTTGTTCATGAGTCTTTTAATAGGAGTGTAGGAGTATAGAAGTTCAGGAGTTCAGGAGTAGGAGTGAATAATTAGTGGTTAGTGGTTAATTATTTCCCAGTCTCCTTTTAAGGTATTTGTTTTTGTTCAACATCTTTAATGCGATAAATTCTGACATCTGCGGGTTTAGAAAGAATTTCAGAATAGGTTTTGGTTAAGTTTTTGGTGTAAGTTTTTTGTAGATGTTCTTCAAAAGCTTGTTGATTTTTCCAATCTTCAAAGAAAAAGAAGGTATTAGGCGCATTTTTATCTTCGTAAAAGGTATAACTATTCGCTCCTTCTTCCGTTTCGTTAGTCATTTCTTGAACAGTTTTTGCTAATTCTAAGAAAGTATCACGGTGTTCTGGTTTGACCTCTAAATAAGCAATAACAATTAAGGGATTTTCAATCGTTTCTTGTTGTTGAGCATAAGCTGATGGTGTTGTAAACTTCTCAAAAGAATGCTGATATAAACTAATGTTTCCGATAACTGAAGTAATAATTAATAAGGGATAAAGCTTCTTGAAAAGTTTCATAATAGTCTCCTTGCAACACTTAAATTTAGACACGCTTTACAGCCAAAATAGTAATGTCATCAGACTGTTCTTTGTTTCCAGTATGAATAAGAACATCCTGTTTAATCCTATCTACAATATCCTGAGAAGATTGAAAAGAGCTTTGTACAATTTTCAAGACCTTTTCTCTCGTAAAAAACTCACTTTCTTCATTACGTGCTTCCGTAACCCCATCAGTATAACCCAGTAAAGTATCTCCGGATTTCATCACTGTTTTTTCAATATCAAAATTGATATCTGGTAAAATTCCTACTGCCATTCCCGTCGGTTCTAAAAACTCTTGAATTTCACCATTTTGATTGATAATTATGAGAGGTTCATGACCTGCATTGATATAACTTAATGTATGAGAATCTAAAGATAATATCCCCATAAATAACGTAGCAAACATTCCTTCATTTCCATGATTTTCAGCAATATAATTATTGGTTAATGCTACTGCTTTGAGAAACTGATTAGAGTCAGATTCAGTCATTTGCTCTGAATAAGATTGAGTAGAAAAAATACGAATTAAACTGCGAAATAATCCCATAAATAAAGCTGCACTTACTCCTTTGCCACAAACATCAGCAATGACCAAAGCTAAATTATTATTAGGTAGTTCAAACACATCATAAAAATCACCAGCCACGCGACGGGCAGGAGAGGTAAAAGCGGAAACTTCCCATCCTGGTTTCTGTAATAATTGATGAGGTAAAAAAGCTTTTTGCATTAAACGGCCTTTCTCTAATTCTTGATCTAATGCTTGAGAATAGGCTTCTTCCCTTTGCAAGCTTTCTTGTAAAGCTAATTCTGCTTGCTTGCGATCAGAAATTGCTTCAGTCACTTGATTAAACATCTGATTAAAAGCTGAAATAACATCACCTAATTCGTCTTGTCTTCTAACAGAAGCAGAGTAAAAATTTGGAGGGGTTTTATCATAAAAAATTGCTTCTCCTGCGGCCAATAAATCACGACGGAGACGAAAAATAGGAATCAGCAAAATTGGTTCTAAAGCTATACAAACTGTAACAGTCAAAAACCCCGAAATAATAATTACTAAACCAACAATTCTTAGAATATAAGCAAATAATTCTCCAAAAACAGAAGAAGCGTCATGACGTAAGATAATCGTATATTGGGTTTTCATTTGCGATCCTGACCAAACGACATCATCGTAAAAGTTTCCCTGACGCTTAGGATGATAATTATTAACTTCAGATAGGAATAAATCAGGAGAATTACCAAATGTTCCCACAAGTTCTCCAGAATATAAATAAACTGCCCCTCCTTGTAAAAAACTATTGTTATTTTGTAATGCTTTTAATCTTTGAATAAGTTGTTCCCCAGATGCATTAGGATAGGTAATTAAAATCCAAGCTACCTTACCTGAAGAAATTTCTTTAATTTGGGATAATAATTCTTGTTCACGACGTTGAACAGAAGGAACTAAAATGATTCCTTCGATAACAACAATGCCTGCAAATATCCAAAAAACAATCTTTCGGGATAAAGGAGATTTAAAACGAGTTTTTAGACGAACAATATTTCGTTGTATAAACTGCTTAGAATTTAGAAAAGCCATTTTCTACTAACAAGAATTATGTAACATTTACAAGCAGTAAAGAAAACATAAGGGAGAGATAGGGAGAGGAGAAGTAAGGGGAAATAAGATGGAAACTCCAAACTCCTACACTTCTATCCTCCCACCTTTTAAGAAGATAAACCAGCCGTTTCTAACGTTGGATAATCGATATATCCTTCCTTTCCTTGTGTGTAAAAAGTGGAACGATCATAATCATTTAAAGGGGCTTCCAACTCAAATCTTTTCGGTAAATCAGGATTAGCAATAAATAATCTTCCGTAAGCTACTAAATCTGTATTTCCACTAGCTAAAATCTCATTTCCTGTCTCACGTTTATAACCCCCTGCGGTTATTAGTGTCCCTGCAAAAATGGGGCGAAAAAACTTAACACCCAACCCATTACTTTCATCTTCATCATGTTTATCCCCCTTAATTCTTGGTTCAACAATATGAAGATAGGCTAAATTAAATTTATTCAATTCTTCACCTACATAACCAAATAGTGCCTCTGGATTAGAATCGGCCATACTCATAAATGTGCTAGAAGGTGATAATCGAACCCCCACGCTTTTACTGTCCCAAACATTAGTAACTGCTTCGGTTACTTCCATCAAAAAACGAGCGCGATTTTCAATCGATCCGCCATATTGATCAGTCCGTTTATTTGATCCATCTTGAAGAAATTCATCCAATAAATAACCATTAGCACTATGAATTTCTACCCCATCAAATCCTGCTTTTTTAGCATTATCAGCAGCTTGGGCATACTGTTGAACAATTTGGGGAATTTCTTCGGTTTCTAAGGCGCGAGGCGTTACAAAAGGCTGTTCTCCTTGATAAGTGTTGGCCATCCCTTCTGGTGCGATCGCACTTGGGGCAACCGGAAGCATTCCATTAGGTTGCAAGGAGGGATGAGAAACTCTTCCTACATGCCATAGTTGCAAAAAAATACGTCCCCCTTCTTTGTGTACTGCATCCGTCACTAATTTCCACCCCTCTACTTGTTCAGGAGAATGGATACCTGGAGTATAAGGATATCCTACACCTTGGGGAGAGATTTGTGTCGCTTCCGTAATAATTAAAGCTGCACTGGATCGTTGTCGATAATACTCTGCATTCATCGGTTGAGGAACGTTTCCTTTCCCTGCACGCATTCGCGTTAGAGGGGCCATAATAATGCGTGATGGCAGGTCTAAATTACCTAATTGGTAAGGAGAAAAAAGATCGCTTTGCATAGGTTTATCGGGTAAGTTGCAATCAGTCAATTATCAAAAAAGTTAGAACTAAGAAGAAACAAGTTTTCGATTTATTTGATTCATTTCTTCTAAAAAGAGTTGCATGAATTCTTCGACAACCCCTGGATGTCGTCCTGTAACCAAACTACCATCAATATAAGTAGCTGCGGTTTCTTCTCCGTCATAAATAATTACTCCACCAGCATTTTCAACGTCACAAATAATGTTGTGAGCGCAGGTAACTTTTCGTCCATTAATTAAATTTGGATCAGCACAAAATAGCCATAAACTATGACAAATTGTGCCAATTTTCAAAATATCTTGATCCATTAATGTGACAGATTCACGAAGAAACTCAACTGCTGGGGCATTATTTAATTGATTGGGTTGTGGATTTACTTGATATCTGAGACGATCCATTGCATAACCACCAATCAGAATTATTCCATGATAATCATCAGGTTTGACACTTTTGAAGTCTACAGTAACCGTTACTTCTTCTTCATGATCGTTACCTTTAAACGTTAAATTAGGTTGACCCCAAAGATTAGAAAGATATTCAACTTCGTAACCATTTTCAGGAAAGAATTGATTAAATCTTCGGTATTCAGTTTCATCGAAATGTTCTTCAATTAGAACACCAATTTTTCCTTTAACTTCAGTGGTCATTTTCAAGGTACTCCTTAGCTATTTATCAGCAAAAATTTCATTGAGCATTCCGAAGCATCCTGCTGCTTTATTGAACCCCGCATAAACACACGTAAACAAGAGTAATTCTTCGATTTCTTCTTTGGTTGCTCCTTGTTTTATGGCCATATTGACATGAGCAGCAAAAGGACTTCCTGCACCTGTTTGATCTTGATTTACCACATCAATGGCAATGGTAATTAATGCTTTAGTTTTTTGATCAATTAAGGGTAAACCCCAGGCTTCACCAGCAACACGAGTACAAAAATCGCCAAATTTTGGGTTAATACTGTTTAATCCTGCTTGTAGTTCTTGGTCATCAAGAACCGCATTTTGATACATAGTCTGTTCTTTCATAAATCTAAGCAGTTTTAATTAACTCCAATAAATTTTGAGGGGCAAAAACATCACGATAAAAGGTTAATTGTTCCGTTTTTAAATAACATCCACCTCGATGTCCCCGACGCACCCAAGTAACACTTCCTTTGGCAATGGTTTCATTTGTTTCATCATCAACACACTTCCATTCAAAGAAAGTATGTTCTCCCGAAAACATGACAATTGGCCAACACATTGTTACTCCAGGTTGAGCAATTAAAGCCCACCAATGTTGTTCTCTTTCTTGTTGCTGTTCTAATCCTTGAAAAGGGCCGTCTTGACACAAATAAATCAGATCTTCTCGATACTCTCCCGTTAATATATCTCCTCTTCCTTGACGTAATGCTTCGCAATGACTAGGCCACCAATCTTTATTTTCTTGCTCAATTGTTTCGAGAGTATAATTATCATCAATTTTAGGTAAAGTTGGCTCTATTTTAGTAATCAGTTCTTCTCCTAATTGAATAAGTTTACTTTTCATGTCTTCAGAAACTAAGTCGGGTCTTGAATAGTTTGCTGAAAGCTCTTTGTAATAATTGGTACGTTGAATCATCGTCAAAATCTTCCTACGAGAAGTGAATGAATTCTTGTCCTTGTTTTTTATTAACCCATAGCTTTCTGAGATTAATCTGAGAAACTTTATGAGTTTTTTGAG
>JBCDDV010000099.1:0-7441 GCA_039180145.1 Cyanobacteria bacterium P01_G01_bin.49
AAACTTGGTTTACCTTATCATCTGATAAACCATTTATTCCTCCACCCCGCTACAAAATGGCTGCAATTACTTGGTTAGCTATCTTCCCTTTAATAAATTTAATTAACAGAATTCTTGCGCCAATTTTAAACAATTTATCTTCTGTACAAAGAAGTTTAGTTTTAACTGCAATCTTAGTTCCATTAATGACCTATATTGTAATGCCTCGCATGACTCGATTATTTTCTTTTTGGCTATATCCAAATCAAAAAAGTAGGAGGAATAAGAAGAGACAATGAACAGTTAACTAATAGCGGTTTTCAGTTGGATAGATTATTCCCGATAGCCCTACGAAAGCTTAGATCCTGTTGATTTTTGCTATTGATGTGAAAACCGCTATAAACTCCTAAACTTCTAACTTCCAAACTCCTGAACTACTGTAACTTCTGAACTCCTAAACAAAATATGGTCTTAGAACGAATCGATACTTATCCAACTCATACCTATGAAAAGTTCAAATTACGTCGCGGAAAACCCTTTCCGTTTGGAACAACCTTAGTACCAGGAGGTATTAATTTTTCTATTTATTCGAGTCATGCTACTGCTTGTACCTTAGTTTTATTTGAAAAACACGCATCAAAACCGATGGCAGAAATTCCGTTTACCGATGAATTTCGCATTGGTAACGTTTATAGTATGATTGTGTTTGATTTAGACTACGAAAATATTGAATATGGATACCGATTCGATGGTATTTTTAATGCTCAAGACGGTCACTGGTTTGATAAAAATAAGATCTTGTTAGATCCCTACGCAAAAATTATTGGTGGACGAGATATTTGGGGACAAGAACCAGATTGGGATAATACTTATCAACATCGTGCCAGAATTGTTAATGATGATTTTGACTGGGAAGACGATAAACCCTTAGAATTTCCTCCAGAAGATTTAATTATCTATGAAATGCACCTACGAAGTTTTACAAAAGATTCATCATCAAACGTAAAACATCCAGGAACATTTGCAGGACTTAGTGAAAAAATTCCCTACTTAAAAGACTTAGGAATTAATACGGTTGAGTTGATGCCAATTTTTGAATTTGATGAATTTGAAAATTCTCGTTCTTCCCCGATTACGGGAGAAAAATTATATAATTATTGGGGCTATAGTACCGTTGGATTTTTCGCCCCTAAAGCTGGTTATGCCGCAACAGGAAAATTCGGAATGCAAGTGGATGAATTTAAAACTTTAGTCAAAGATTTGCATAAAAATGGCATTGAAATTATCTTAGATGTGGTCTTCAATCATACCGCCGAAGGAAACGAAAAAGGCCCTTATATTTCTTTTCGCGGTATTGATAATAAAACCTACTATATGTTGACCCCAGAAGGTTATTATTTCAACTTTAGTGGTTGTGGCAATACCCTTAACTGTAATAATCCCATTGTGCGTAATTTGGTACTTGATTGTTTACGCTATTGGGCATCAGAATATCATATTGATGGCTTTCGCTTTGACCTTGCTTCCATTCTCGGACGCGATCCTTGGGGCGCACCTTTAGCCAACCCTCCCCTCCTCGAAACCTTAGCTTTTGACCCCATTTTAGCTAAATGCAAACTCATTGCTGAAGCATGGGATGCAGGGGGACTTTATCAAGTGGGTTCCTTTCCTGCGTTTGGACGTTGGGCAGAATGGAACGGCAAATATCGGGATACTATGCGTCAATTTCTTAAAGGAGAAAGTAACGTAGGAGAAGTCGCCCAACGCTTACAAGGTTCCCCAGATCTCTACGCCCACCAACAGCGATCGCCTGCTACTTCCATCAACTTTATCACAGCCCATGACGGCTTTACCCTAGCTGATCTTGTCTCCTACAATCAGAAACACAACGAAGCGAACGGAGAAAATAACAACGACGGAGAGAATAATAATGAAAGTTGGAACTGTGGTGTAGAAGGATGGACAGACGATCCTGGTATTAACCGTTTAAGACAACGACAGATCCGCAATGCGATCGCCCTTCTTATGGTTTCTCAAGGGGTTCCCATGTTACTAATGGGAGATGAAGTCGGCAGGTCTAAAAACGGTAATAACAACACCTACTGCCATGATTCTCCCTTAAATTGGTTTGATTGGCATCTCCTGGAGAAAAACTCAGAACTTTTGCGTTTTGTCAAGCATTGTATTACCTTTCGTAAAGCCCATTCTCTCCTCAGAAACCCTCATCATTTCTCCCACACCGACGCTGTAGGTAATGGCTACGCTGATATTACTTGGCATGGAACACAAGCTTGGTTTGTAGACTGGTCTAATCATCATACCCTCGCTTTTATGCTCTGCGATCAACACAGTCAAGAAGGTAATTATCTCTATGTTGCCATGAATATGTATTGGCAAGCCCTAACATTTCAATTACCCCAACTTCCTGAAGGTCTTACTTGGCATATTTTTGCCAATACAGCATGTCCGTCGCCCCATGATTGTTATTCCCCAGGAACAGAACCCAAACTAGAAGATCAATCTAACATTTTACTCGGCGATCGCTCCCTTGTCATTTTAGTAGGCAAACCAAGGGAAAATTAGGAGTTTAGCAAATTTCATCTTATTCACTTAGTCATCAAAAAAACATGAACTTAACTACAACTGTAGAAACCACAAACAACACAGCAAAAATTATTCTTGCAGGGGAACTTGATGGTAATAATGCCGATCAATTTAAAGCAAAAATTGAAGAAGTTGCAGCATTAAACCCCCAACGACTTATTTTATTAATGAATGATCTTGAGTATATGGCAAGTGCGGGATTAAGAATTCTAATTTTCGCTAAACAGAAAATGGGAAAAGATGTTGATATTTATATCATTGGTGCTAAAGAAATGGTTTTAGACACTATTGAAAAAACTGGATTTCACCATAGTGTCATTCTTCTCAAAGATGAAAGTGAAATTTCTGATAATACTGAAAAAAACTAACTAAAATGAATGGTGAAAAATTAATTGTTCCTGCCATTAGAGACTCACTAAGTATCATTTCCGACTATGTACTAGAAGTAGCCAAAGAAGCAGGATTAGATCGAAAAAAAAGGAATAATCTTCGTCGTGCTGTTGACGAAATTGCCACGAATATTATCGAACATGGTTATCTAGAAAAAAAAGGTCGAGGCATTCTAGAAATAGAAGCAACAATTGATCAATCTGCCCTCATTATTTTTCTAGAAGATACTGGAATTCCTTACGATCCCACTCAACATCCTACACCAACTGATTTAGAAAGTCCCCTCGAAGAACGAAAAATGGGAGGATTAGGGGTTTATTTAGCGCAGATAAGTGTTGATAAACTAATCTATGAACGAGTTGACAATCGCAATTGCAATCAATTGATTGTTTACCGTTCGTTAAATAAAGCTAAATAAAAAACTTTTAAAAGTTAGTCCGATTTTTCAATAATTTTTTATGCAGTAATTTTCATTCTGAAAAACAGAGGATGATAGCGAATTTACGTTGATCGAGGTAAATTCGCCAACCAGTAAGGCTTTCACCCATTTTTAGTCCGAAAAAGTTCCACAGTCCCAACAATAACAACTCACTTCTAAATTTTGTGTTCTGGATTGTTAAAATCACTTTTACAACCTGCATCCCAAACTTCCGGTTGGTTTCCGTAGGCAGGAATTCCGTTATTATCTTTCAACATTCTTGCTAGGTGCATACAGTTCCAAGCTAAAAAAGTAGTATTTCGGTTAGTGAAATCGTTTTCAAGGCCTCCAGAACCAGGGTCTAAATAAGAGGGACCAGGCCCTACTTCTCCTAGCCATCCTGCATCAGCTTGAGGAGGAATTGTATAACCAATATGAGAAAGAGAAAACAAGATATTCATAGCGCAATGTTTAATTCCATCTTCGTTACCAGTGATCAGAGTTGCTCCTACTTTGCCATAATCTCGATATTGCCCCTTTTGATTCAGAAGGTGTGTATAGCCATACATGCGTTCCAGTACCCGATTACAAACTGAGCTTTTTTCTCCTAGCCAAACTGAAGTACATAGGATCAAAATATCAGTTTTATCAATTTCTTTTTGGATGATTGGCCAATCGTCTTTGTCCCATTCATCTGTTTGAGACATATCTAGTCCAAGTCCTGCTGGTATTTCGTAATCAACTGGTCGAATGACTTTGGTTTGAACTCCATTAACTTCAAAGATGGTTTTGGCAATGTCAATTACACCTCTCGTATGAGATAAAACCGGGGTTCTATTCAAAGTGCAGTTCAAAAAAAGAGCTTGAAGATCATTATATTTTGCTGGTGCATTTTGGCACTGATTGTCAGTGATTTGCTTTAGCTGTTGTGACATAATTATCTAAAATATTTGCCTATATGAGGTGATTCGTAAACAAAAAATTGAGCAATTAATTGTCTTATCATAAAGTTGTGTTGCCCAAAATAGCAATCATCCATAAACTAGGACAAGTACAAATACTTAGTTTTTTGATTGAGAAATTCCAAACACCCTTTAGACTGGTTTTATCATAAAAAATGGGTGCTGTTGCCAAAATGCTTTGAAGTAATACCTGTAGTACTACCATTAGGAATTGATCGTCTCTATCTCACACCTACTGAAAGAAGAAATGCTCAAAGTTTTAGCAAAAGCTTATGGTTGAACTAATTAAGAAATGTGGCATCCGTCAAGCAACTTCCCAAGATATTTGGTCAATTCGAGAGTTAGTGCTAGGGGCATTCCTTGACCCGACGCAGCTACGACCTGAGCAATTTTGGGTAATTGAATTAAAGGGCAAAATTATTGCTTGTGGCCAGTTACGTAGGTTTGATGAGGCTCAAGAATTGGGAAGTATGGTAGTCAAGAGACAATGGCGAAACCAAGGAGTAGGAACTTATTTAACCCAGCATCTCATTAAGCAAGCAACTTCACCTCTCTATCTAGAATGTTTGGGGGAGCAACGAAGGAAGTTTTATGAACGCTTCGGCTTTGTGGTAGTGAACCTTCGAGAAATTTCTCCTTCTCTACAAAAGAAGTTTAGATTAACCAGTACCTTAGCCAAGTGGTCTCGACTGCCTTTATACATTTTGATACTCATTAGGGTCGAGGTAGATGTTGCCATCGTACCCCTCCCATCCGAAACCCGACGTGAGATTTTCACCTCATCGGGCTACTCAATATATTTATCCTTGTCAGTGGAACATCCTACCTTTTGATTTGAAGTAATTAGAATATCATTTTCCCAATACCAAACTACTTTGTTTAATTCTTGGTTGATGAGTTTCAATCTTTTTGTAGATTGATGTCTCCTAATGTATTCCATATCTAAGGCAGTTTTTTCATCGTGGCAATGTCCGTGAAGAAGTTGAAGGTTTTTGTATTCGTCTTTGCCCCCTAAAGCGGTGGCTAGGATATGGTCAACCTCTAAGATGTCTCCTTCTCGGAAGTGTAGGCAACACCAGGGACATACACCTTTTTGTCTCTTAAGCAGTGATGCTTTTCGAGTAGGCATTTCGGGGTGTTTCCCCATCCTGGTACTCCAGTAAACTAGATTTCCGTTAAACGGACTGTCTTCGCCTTTGACCTTCACATATTCCGTGCTACTGCTTCCAAATTCTGTATGTGTTAGTAACCGTAGGGGGTTCGCTTCCCCTTGTCTGGTAGCAAAGACCCAGTTATTGTTGCCGATTTTTGTCCAATATTTCTTACGAGCTTTATACCAGTCTCCTGTACGGTGACGGCTCCAGGCTCTTAATTTTTGGAACAGTAGGTAATCTTGCCTTGTAAGTTCTCTCGTTGTTTGTGCATCAGAGAATCGGTAATAGTTACTCCACCCTCTGATGATAGGGTTAAGCTCTTTGATTAGGAGTGCTTGGTGAGAGTGTTTATGTTTATAAACAACCCGTTTTAATTCGAGTTGATGTTTTTTACAGGCATCCTTTGAGGGTGTGATGAGGGTTCTAAAGCCTAATTTTTCTTTAGTGCTGGGGTGTATTGAACTCTTATATTTCCCTACTGGGAATTGTCGGATATGATATCCTAAGAAGTCAAATCCAGCTAACCTGTCTTCGCTTAACTCTGAGTGTAGAGTGTGGGCAATTCTGGTTTTAGAGGGCTTTAGTTCTAGTCCAATGTCTTTTAACCATTCAGAGATTATCTCTCTGCATCTTTGGACAACGGTTAGGTCTTTATGTATTAGGAGAAAGTCATCAGCGTATCGGATGAACGTTAATGATTTTACTTTCTGTTGCCAACTGATTTGACAATTAGGTTTGTCATTTCTTCTCATGTCGAGGGTTTTGGCAAATTCCATTAACATCTTTTCCATTCCGTGAAGGGCTACGTTTGCTAATAGTGGGCTAATCACACCCCCTTGCATTGTTCCCTCAGATGTGGCAGTGAATACCCTTTGGTCTATGACTCCAGACTTTAACCAGGCTTTAATTTGTTGTCTGATTTTACCCGTATATCCGAGTTTCTGGAGTAGGGCTAAGTGATTGATGCGGTCAAAGCATTTGGCAATATCAGCGTCCAGTACAAATTTTGACTTTGTGTTTATGCTGTTCTTGATTTGCTTGATGGCATCATGACATGACCTTCCTGGTCTGAAACCATAACTGTTTGGCTCGAACTGCGCCTCCCATTCTGGTTCTAGTGCTGTTTTCATTAGATTTTGTAAGGCTCGGTCATAAATTGTTGGTATTCCTAATGGTCTTTCTTCATCTTTTCCTGGTTTGGGTATCCATACTCTACGAGTTGGCTTACTTTTTCCAGTAATTCTGAGTTGACCTACGAGGTTCATACGAGCTTCTGGGGATAATACTTTGATACCATCCACTCCTGCTGTCTTTTTACCACGATTATTTTGTGTTACCTTTCTGACCGATAGCACTTTGTTAAACCAGGAACTCATCAGTGTTTTCTGGAGTTTTCTAACTTGTTTTACATCTCCACGACGAGATGCTGCGTAAATCCTCTTTTGCAGCTTATAGACGGCTCTTTCGGCTTTACGCCAATTGATATCGTTCCATCCCACAGTCTTCGATTTTGAATCTGTATTAGGCATATTTTCTGCTACTGGTAGCTTTACACATCGATATATTGCGGGTCACGTCTGCTTATCCTGGGTATTACCCCATCCTTTTTCTGGCGATACCTGTGTTTTCAGGTTAGGCGTTTGCTTCTTGACCCATCTTTCACAATCTCACCATACGGTTTTGACGATACCTACCAGTTAGTCTGGGGGTGAGGTTGTGTTACTTCGTTCCTGTGTTCCATTGGTTGAGTCCTTTAGGGTTCATCTGTCCGCCTATGTGGGCTGATTGCGCGATACGATACGATGGGAATTTCGTATATCATTGCCCTTCCCGTTGTTTCGGGTTGCAGGGTTGGTTTTATACCAAATCCGCTTAAGTAACCCCAGATATGAGCTAAGATAAGTGAATGTCTAGAAAAGCCCATATTGAAGCTC
>JBCDDV010000100.1:0-7421 GCA_039180145.1 Cyanobacteria bacterium P01_G01_bin.49
ATTAATATTTAGACTCGATCACTTTAATTCCGTCTCTTTCCCAGCGTTGGCAAAACGATAACAATCTAATTTTTATCAATCGAGAAGACTTTTTTAACTAATTGGAGGGCGTGATGCTAGCTCAATTGCAATCGCATTCTTATGAACAACTTTCCACTTATCATCAATTTTCTCAAGAGGAAGTTATTCGATGCTTCAGTAGTAATGCTGAAGAAGGCTTATCGGCAGAAGAAGTGGCTAGTCGCTATGAACAGTATGGCTGGAATGAACTGCAATTTAAGCCAGGAAAACCAGCATGGCTAAGATTTCTGTTGCAATTTCATCAACCATTACTCTACATTTTGTTATTAGCGGGGACGATTAAAGCAATCTTAGGTTCATGGACAAATGCAGCGGTAATCTGGGGAGTTACGGTAATCAATGCAGTGATCGGCTATGTACAAGAAGCACAAGCAGAAGGGGCGATCGCTTCTTTAGCTAAAACGGTAACTACAGAAGTAAACGTGCTGCGAGAGGGGCAAACCCTACGAATTCCCTCGCGGGATTTAGTCCCAGGGGATGTCGTATTACTGGCATCGGGAGATAAAGTTCCCGCCGACTTAAGATTGCTAAAGGTGCGAAATTTACAAGTAGATGAATCAGCTTTGACAGGGGAATCAGTACCCGTCAATAAATCAATCCAAAGCTTATTGGCAGAGACTCCCCTCGCAGAAAGAACCAACATGGCTTATGCAGGGAGTTTTATTACCTTTGGACAGGGGAGAGGGATAGTTGTTGCGACGGCAAATGATACCGAAGTCGGGCGGATCTCTCAAGCAATGGAAAATCGAGTCAATCTTAATACGCCCTTGACACGAAAATTTGCTAAATTTAGCCGGACTTTACTCTACGCTGTTTTGACCCTAGCAACTTTAACGTTTGCGATCGGTTTGGGACAAGGAGAATCTTGGTTATATATGTTTGAAGCAGCCGTTGCTTTAGCCGTTAGTGCCATTCCCGAAGGTTTACCAGCCGTAGTAACCATTACGTTAGCCATTGGTGTCAATCGCATGGCGCGTCGTCATGCCATCATTCGCAAATTACCAGCCGTTGAAGCATTGGGGAGTGCTACTGTCATTTGTTCGGATAAAACGGGAACCCTTACGGAAAATCAAATGACAGTCCAGAATATTTATGCAGGAGAAGAACACTACAAGGTAACTGGTAGTGGCTATAGTCCCAAAGGGGAAATTAGTCTGATAACCAATGATCAATCCGAAAATTCTCTTGAAGATGAACTACCAGCAGCCTTGTCAGAATGTCTGGTAGCTGGAATGCTATGTAACGATTCCCAATTAAAACAAACAGGAGAAGATTGGTCAGTGGTGGGAGACCCCACAGAAGGGGCATTGATCGCAGCAGCAGCAAAAGCTAGCCTCAATCAATCTAGTCTAGCAACCTTAAAACCGCGATTGGATTCTATTCCCTTTGAATCTCAATATCAATATATGGCAACGCTGCATGACACCACTTCTCCTGTAATCTACGTTAAAGGTTCGGTAGAGTCGCTGATGAGTCGTTGTTCAAAAATGGTAGATTGCCAGGGACAGGTAATGAACCTTAAGCCCCAACAGATCGAACAAGCCGTTGAGACAATGGCAGCACAGGGATTACGGGTACTAGCCTTTGCCAAAAAAGAACCCCTTACCCATCAACATTCTCTAGATCACGAGGATATCGCAACAAACTTGGTTTTCCTGGGATTGCAGGGAATGATTGATCCACCTCGTCCAGAAGCGATCGCTGCTGTCCATGCTTGTCAAGCTGCGGGTATCAACGTGAAAATGATTACGGGTGATCATATCACCACCGCACGAGCGATCGCCCAACGTATGGGTATTCAGAAGTTAGGACAAGTTTTAGCCTTTGAAGGGCAACAATTAGAACACATGGGTGATCATGAAATTGCTGAAGCAGTTGAAGATGGGGTTGTCTTTGCTAGAGTTGCCCCTGCCCAAAAACTGCAATTAGTTGAAGCCCTCCAGTCTAAGGGGGAAATTGTTGCCATGACTGGAGATGGAGTCAATGATGCACCAGCCCTCAAACAAGCGGATATCGGGATTGCTATGGGGAAAGGAGGGACAGAAGTAGCACGAGAATCAGCAGATATGCTCTTAACAGATGATAACTTTGCCTCCATTGAAGCTGCGGTAGAAGAAGGACGCACCGTTTACCGAAATCTGCGTAAAGCGATCGCTTTTCTTCTACCTGTCAACGGGGGTGAATCTATGACCATATTAATTAGTGCTTTTCTTGCCAGGGATTTACCGATTCTCTCTTTACAAGTGCTTTGGTTGAACATGATCAACTCCATTACTATGACTGTTCCTCTGGCGTTTGAACCCAAATCTCAAGGCATTATGCAACAGCCACCAAACAATCCTCGTGAACCCTTACTCAATCGCAAACTATTAAGGCGTATCTTAGTCGTGTCAATCTTCAACTGGATTTTGATTTTTGGTATGTTTGAGTGGGCTAAATCTACTACAGGTGATGTTACCGTTGCTCGTACTATGGCAATTCAAGCACTGGTAGCAGCAAGGATTATTTATCTGCTAAGTATTAGTCAATTAGGAATAAGTCTAGCTGCTTGTTTCAGCCGTAGAGCAACATCCATCATTAAAACACCGATTCTGATTATCGGTATTTTAGCGGCTGCTATTCTACAAATTGTGTTTAGTCAGTGGGGAGTGATGAATAATCTGTTTGAAACTGCACCCCTAACCTTAAATCAGTGGTTTGTCTGTTTACTGCCTATGATTCCCATGATACCAATGGCAATTTTGGCACAGTTTGTCGATTCACCTCCAATAAGCACCTCTAACGATTAGGGGTCGAGATAAATAAAATACTGGAATTAATAATTCCTAGGTTTCTTCAAAAAAATCTCTCTTTTCGTTATTTTCTAACTCTAGCAACAATTGCTCGATGACGGGGACTAATAGGCGTAATTTTCACCGACTCAAACCCTGCTTCTTTTAAAGCGGTTTCCACATCTAAAGCAAAATATTCATCTAAATAGGGTTCTGTACTCTTAAGTAAAGTCAGAATATAAGGAGGCATTTTCCGGTAAGCTTCGGCATGAGGATTCATATCCATCATGGTGAAATAGCCTCCAGATTGCAACAAACGATAAGCCTCTTGAAAAATTTCCTTAGCCGCCTTTTGAGGTAGTTCATGATAAAGCAAAAAGGTAGAAACCAAGTCAAAAGATTCGTCAGGTAAATTCGTTGATTCTGCTGCTGTGTGTAACCATTTAATAGGAATATTATGCTGTTGACTCCGATAGCGAGCAACGGCAAGATGATAGGGAGATAAGTCTACTCCTGTAAGTTTAGCCTGGGGATACATTTCATAGAGAGGAAAGGTACTCATTCCTACACTACATCCGAGATCTAGAATCGTTTGAGGGGAGATAGATAACTGTTGTTGTAAGACTTCGTGGTAATTCTGACGCAAACGGCGATCGCCATTAACCCCTGCTTCTGGCCAAATATTAGCATGAACTGCATGGGCAGCCGATTCTACTTCTAGGGCAGATTCCCAACTTAAATTACCTTCATCGTAAGCATGAAAGGAACAAAGATAATAATCAGGATAAACTAAATTGGGATTTTCTACCTTGGCTAATTCAGTTTTCCAGTCATGAGTAAGCAACTGACGCACATTTTCCCGCCAAGGAACCCCTATTTTTTCTGCTCGGTTAATCATCATTTTTCTGGCTTGATATTTTGCCAATTTAGCCAAAGGTTTCACGGATAAAAGTCCATTGACGAGACTAGATGCCACATTCGGTTGGGGTTGAAATGAAGTTGCTGTCATAAATTTGTTTGGGATGAATCACTGAAGTAGCCGTATCGTATCGATGGCTACTGAAATTTATCTTTCAATCTTCAACTTTACAAGTTTAGGGTGTTGACAAGCAAGGACTATCTATATTTATTTATTCCTCTGGTCATTTTATAGGGCATTGGGCATTTTAGTGGCCACTGTCTGGTCTGCGCTCTATAGCGTGTCCCATAGTCTCTCAACCAATACCAACCATTTCAAAAACCTTTCACTGACTCCCGAAACTGTCCCCAGAGAAAGCTGGCATTCTGATTCTGGTAGTTCATTTATTTTCGGGATAGATTGACCATTGGTCACGATTAGATATGATTCAGGCGTAGATTATAAGTCTAAATTATCAATCGAATAAAATAATATATCTCAAATTCTTGGAATTTCGTAAGCTTTTGCGCACTTAATGCGATAGAGTTATATCAATGAGATATTAAATTGCAATTTATATAACTCTATTCTATTAGCTCTCGACCATTAGGATCTGATCAAGGAGGAATTACAACATGAATTTTTTGTCCGATTTTTTGACGCTCTTCCTGGCAAAGTTGCAGTCCCCGACACTTGGTTTTCTGATTGGGGGTATGGTCGTTGCTGCTGTCAATAGCCGACTGGCAATTCCAGATGCGATCTATAAGTTTATCGTCTTCATGCTGCTCATCAAAGTTGGCCTAAGCGGCGGTATTGCGATCCGTAATGCCAATCTGGTGGAAATGCTGTTGCCCGCGATATTCGCCGTGGTAATGGGTATTCTTATCGTGTTTATCGGGCGCTACACGTTGGCCAAGATGCCGAAAGTCAAAGTCGTAGATGCTATTGCGACCGCAGGCTTGTTTGGTGCCGTGAGTGGCTCTACCCTCGCCGCTGGTCTGACAATACTGGAAGAGCAAAGCATCTCATACGAACCCTGGGCTGCCGCACTCTATCCCTTCATGGATATCCCAGCGCTCGTGACTGCGATCGTTTTGGCCAGCATTTATACCAGCAAGCAGCGCGATATGGCAGACGAGGCTCTCAACAGGCATGAAGCTCTCGGCAAGCGGCGCGTCGCCGCAGGCGCTTATAATAGCGAGCAGGGGGCTCCCGCAAGCGGCTATCCCAAAAACCAGGGCGGTCCCGCAAGCGGTTATCCCAGAAATCAGGGCATTACAGCGAGCGGGTATCCCAAAAGGCAGCCCGAGCGAGTTAAAATATGGCCCATTATACAGGAAAGCCTCCAGGGTTCTGCCCTATCGGCACTGCTGCTCGGTCTCGCTCTAGGCATCCTAACCCGGCCGGAAAGTGTTTATGAGAGCTTCTTCGATCCCCTCTTCCGCGGTCTGCTTTCGATACTGATGCTGGTAATGGGGATGGAGGCAACGGCAAGGCTTGGTGAGCTGCGCAAAGTGGGCCAGTGGTACGCTCTATATGCCTTTGTGGCACCGCTGCTGCATGGGTTCATTGCCTTCGGTCTCGGTATGATCGCCCACTATGCCACGGGATTCAGCCTTGGTGGCGTCGTGATCCTGGCCGTCATCGCTGCTTCCAGTTCAGACATCTCAGGGCCGCCCACTTTACGAGCTGGTATCCCGTCGGCTAACCCCTCCGCCTACATCGGCTCGTCGACAGCCGTCGGCACACCAGTTGCACTTGCCTTGGGAATACCGCTCTTCATCGGGCTGGCCCAGGCGCTGGGTGGCTGATCCCAGAAGGGTTGAGGTCTGCCGGTACTCCCCTGGCCGGGCGACCAACGCGGCGGCTAGATCAGTGCGATCGCTTACGGTGCTGCCGTTTTCCTAAATTTTTATGTAGTCTGTAGTTTAGTGAATATACACAAAGAGAGGTAACCAACATGACTCAGAGAGCCAGCAAGCTCGTTATCGTCACGGAAAAGGTGCTGCTGAAAAAGATCGCCAAGATCATCGATGAAGCCGGGGCTACCGGTTATACAGTGGTAGACGCTGGCGGGAAAGGCAGTCGCAACGTGCGCTCGTCGGGACAACCCAGCATTTCCGACACCCAGGGGAATATAAAGTTCGAGATACTCACCCCCAGTCGGGAGATGGCAGTGAAGATTTCGGATGAGGTCGCAGCACGGTTTTTCGATGATTATTCGGGTATCGCCTATCTCTGTGACGTGATGGAGGTACTGCACGCGCACAAGTTCTAACCCAAAACCCAGCCGATTAACCCAAAAAAGCCGGAGTATGACCCCGGCTTTTTGATGGCTATGTTTCCTATTCACAAGACGTTGACACTTTTACTAAAGAATTAGTGAAAAGCAGTTTCGGGAAAATAGTATACGATTTTTCATTAAATTTTGTTAGATTCTTTCCAATTTCCCTGTTCATTATAATTTAGCGATCGCGCTTCATTCGTTACTTCTTAAATTGGTCTAAACTATTATTCTGTAGCCATTTACCAAGTCGATAATGTCTATATATGTCATCATGAATATTTGAAGGTTCGTTTGAATTAAGTCGTTTGAGCGTTTCAGCGCAATGATACTTAATTAGATCCTCGAACATTTTTAAAGGAATTAATAATACATTGGTTTTTAGACCATCTTCAAATTCAACTTGCTCAAAATTAAAACTATAGCCTACCCACCATATTGTAGGCAGTTTATGATTAGTTATTATTTCAATGTTCTCAATTACAAGATTTTTCGTAGGATGTGGATTTTTGTTACTGTGTACAATATACCAATACAAATTATGACGAACGTAATACTTCTCTTGTTCGCCTTTACAAATTTCTATTTCAATATCTTCTACTTGTACAAGCCAGCGTTTCATCTTTTTTGGTAGAGATTGTTCTATTAATTCTTCAGACTGGGTTTGTGATTCTTGTTCACTATTCATGTTCATTTTTTGTTGTAATAAAGGTAGTTTTTGTGTTAATTTTTTCTCTAAGGAAAAGTTAGATAAAGTAAGAAGTCTAAGATCTTTTATCATCAAAACTTCAATGCCTAAAATCTTTCCTTTATGAACATAGTGAGTTCGTTGATTACTATGGTCATGTAAGTAATTTATGATTTCTGACCCACCATAGAACTCAAACTGATATTCTGGCATCCTGTAGATAGGGGTATCAATCCAGACAATTGTACGACTGGAGTGCCTATACAGTCCACTCCAAGCATTTCTAACTAATCCCCCATTCTTCCTTGTTGCTGAGTTTTGTAAGATGTCATAGTCATTGGTATTAATAAGGCAGAGAACATGAATGATGTTATTTTCATCTTGGTATTGACCTAAAATTAGTGATCTAACTTTTGGGTAGAAACAGTTTGGTTTATTTAATACTTTGAGAATTCGTTTAATCTCTTGTTCGAGAGAAGGAATTTTGGGAAGATATTGCTTGACTTTACTGTTATTAAGTTCTGGTTTGAGAATGTTGATATAGTAGCATTCTTTTTCGTCTAGTTGTTCTGTGGGAAACTGATGATAATAAATTGTGTAGTTGAGTTTCTTGTTAGATCTATTCAGTTGGGGATATCGATGATGACTTTTACCTTGCCATCTTGACTGTATATTCTTCGCTTGTCCTACATACCATAC
>JBCDDV010000101.1:0-7413 GCA_039180145.1 Cyanobacteria bacterium P01_G01_bin.49
CGAGATAACATAAAGTTGAACAAAATATTATCCAAGATCCCATTTTCTAAGAACTTTTCAATTTTTCTTGCATCAATATCCTGTTTATAATTACTCTTAAAATATTCAGCAATATTTTCTTTCGGATAGTAGTACTTTCCAAAATTTGCTGTGTTCTTTTTGTTAGTCTTCGGTTTATTTACCAAAAACAATCTGACATCTTCATCGTCTACTATTTGAGCCATTTTTTCAACATTTTCGATATTACTGTTGAGTTCCTTATTCAATGGTAGGTCCATTCTATATGTGTAACAAGAAATATATTGATTTTTATATAAATCTAAGACCCTTTGACGGTAAGTATTTAACCATTTGATAATTCTTTCCGCTTCCTCTTTTGAGGGTGAATTAGACATAAAATTAACTTCTACCAATAAATAAAGGTGAGCATTGCCCACCCTTATTATAAATATAGTTTTATCAATTAATTACCAACTTAATAACGGTTGAAATCCATGTTTAACAGATGCTCCGCCAATTTGTTCCATTTTTGGGACAGTAATTTGATTGCGTCCCCAAGAAAAATTGGTGTGCCATTGTTCAAATTCTAATAAAATACCTTCTGCAAAACAAGCAAACATTTGACGAGAAGGGATATCCATACTGACAATTTCCATAATTTTCCAATCAATATCTAGAGAATGTTCAACAATTCCTCCTTTGAGAATATGAACATCAGGATGTTGAATTTTTGTCCCTAAATTTTTCGGATAACCGCCATCAATGATTAAACAGGGTTTTTTCAACGTTTCGACTTTGATCTCTACCCCTTTTGGCATACTTGCTACCCAAACAATAATATCCGCTTCAGGTAATGCTTCTTCTAAGCCTAATATCTTACCTCTTCCTAACTCTTCTTGCAATCGTTGTAATCGCTCTTGATTGCGAGCAATTAATAAAAGTTCTTGGACTTTTGTTTTGCGATCCAACCAACGACAAACAGCACTGCCAATATCTCCTGTTGAACCACAAACGGCAACAGTAGCCTGGGATAAATCAATTCCCAGTTCAGCCGAGGCTTGCTCTACTTGGCGACAGATAACATAAGCCGTGTGAGTATTGCCTGTGGTGAAGCGATCAAATTCTAATGAGACATTGCGAACTTGTTTATTATCCTTGAGGTTAAATTCTTCAAAAATAATCGAAGAAAATCCCCCTAATGCCGTAATATTAATGCCATTTTTTTGGGCTAACGCCATCGCATTCAAGATTTTACGAATCGCTGCTTTAATCCGTCGATTCATTAGCATTTCCGGTAAAAAACAGGATTCAACATACTTTCCTTCGATAGTTTGTCCTGTGACACTCGTAACATGGAAATGATCAACGATTTGTGGTGGGGCAGAACACCAAAAATCAAGCCCCTGATTGGCATATTCAGGATAGCCAAGGGCTTCAGCAACGGATTGAGCGTGTTCTAAACTTGTAAGATGACCAATCAGACCAAACATTGATTATTCTGTATAATAATTAAGCGAAAAATAGACCAGATAGTAGGCAAAGGTTAAGACTCTTAACAATATTACCTTAATCTGTACGAAAGGTTGGAGATTCTCTGTTATGAAAACCAAAGTAGGGGTTTAATACTAAACCCCTACTTAATTCAGCCCCTAAAGAGGTTGGGTAGACTTAGATTGTTAAACAAGCGATCAATTGACAAATCATTTAAGCAGCGCGTAACCCGTAGGAAGACATTTTCATGATCTCACGGGTAGAGAAGCCAATATTACTTAAAGCATCTCCATAACTGATCATGAAATCTTCAACTAAAGCCTCTTTTTCCATGCCTAAAACATCGGCATCTTTTTCGACTTCATTGAGCATTTTCCAAACGATGGGTAGGTTAACTTGGTTAGCTTCTTCTAACTCTGCTTTTGAGGTGGCAAAATGTTCTTTTAACCAAACTTCTCCAAAATTTAGATGAGTATATTCATCTTTCACTACCCCTTCAGTGATTTTTCTAGCAAAAGGATCAGCCACAGGGATATAAATATTATAGGCGGCGATCGCAAAGGCTTCGATAATCAGAGATTGAATCAGTAGACAAGTAACAATTTTTTCCTCTGCTTTTGCGGTTTGAAAATTATCATGCAGTTGGGAGAAAAATTCTTGAGCATAAGCCATATCAGGGGTAACTTTTAAATTATTACCACAAGCCTGAAATCCTTTCTTATGACGGTTTTCCATCTTAGACAAACGAATTAACTCGGCTTCATTTTCTGGGAGCATTTGCGCCATCTCAATGTAGTTTCGATGTGCTTCTTGCTCTCCTTCAATGACAATGGCATTGATGCGGCTATAGGCATCCTTATAGGTTTCGCTACCAAAATCAAGCTCTGAGCGTAAGGCAAGCTCTTGCATAAGTTAATTTATCTCCTATTTTGATTATCAACTAAGTTAAGGGATCAATTTGTATCCTCATGATATAAGGTCTTGAGGGCTAAGTGTTTTCCGCATTATTTTAGCTTCTACTTTAGTACAGAATGGCGGGCAACGGCGAGGGAGTTTACGCGGTTAATCATCTTCATGTCTAGATTTCACTTTGGGGAAGATGGGTAAAATAGAGGGGCTAATGACCTTGACTAGTTTATTGACTAGTCTGGTAATAATTTCTAGACATATATATTAGCTTAACAAAATCTCCTTGTAATTCACGACAATTGTCCTTAGTTTCCTGCTTTTCTAGACTGCTGACCTCATTATTCTTCACCATAACCATCCACTTCGCTACACACTTCATAGAAATCTGTCAATGGTGGTTTAACAAACAATGGAGTCATTTCCTCTAAAATCTGTTGATAAATCTCACTTTGATTTGCTTCCATATCCTCAATTTTTTCCCACATAATTATGGCAATTCCCTCGTCAGTACCAGGCTTTTGTAAAAGCAAGGCACCTTTAAATCCTTGTGTATAAGTCGAAACCGCTTTTTCATAGAGACGTTGCGCTTCGGCAAATTTTCCGGGTTTAAATTCACCAATGGCAACATAAGCATACTTATGTTTGAGAAAATCGAGGAATTCTTCTGACATTCTTTAACTCCTAAATAATTAGCCCTATTGGGGATAGACACTAGATTTTGAGAAAATTGGTGGGACAATTGGGCAAAAGTTACTTAATTTGTCTTGAATCTATTCCATACTATATAGCTCAGCGACTTAATCCCAAAGCATGACTTAAACGTTTTTTAATTAACAGCTAGGATAGGACATTTATTTTAAAAGTGAATAACTTCAAGATGACAAGATTACCAGAACTTGATAATTTTCCTTTAAACTAAAGAAACTGATAAATTTATAGCAAATTCAGAGATAAGACCGTGCCTAAACCTAATTGGTTACTTTCTCTCCTAGTGAGTGTTGGGATTTTGCAATTGAGTGTTCCAGCAACCAGCCAAATGCTTTTGCCCTATACTCCTCAACTAAACACAGAGCAACTGGAGCAACAAGGGCTAGAAATAGCTGAAGAAGCGGCTCAGTTAGTCCGTTTCCAACAATTTGAGTTAGCTTTATCTAGAGCCAAACTCGCTACCCAGTTGGCCCCTAATCAGTATCAACCTTGGTTTATTTTGGGGACATTATTCGTGATGCAGCAAGAGATCGAACCCGGAGTTGAAGCGTTAGAAAAAGCTCTTACCCTCGAACCCAAAGAAGTGGGCATTAAATTTACCCTAGGGAACGCTTATTTTCAAATGGGTGATTATGAAGCAGCGGCAACTGAATTGGAAGAAGGGTTAAAAATCAAACCCGATATTCCTGCTGCTTTGTTCGATCTTGGTAATTCTTACTTAAAATTGAATAAAATGAGCGACGCGATCGCCACCTACCAAAAAGCGTTTAAGCAACAAGAAGATTTCTGGCCTGCGATTAATAATATTGGCCTGATTAGCTACGAACAAGGCAAGGTTGACGAGGCGATTGAAAATTGGGAAGCTGCACTAGAAATTGATTCTGAACAGGCAGAACCCAAATTGGCCATGGCAGTTGCTTTTTATATACAAGGTAAAAAAGAAGAGGGAATTAAGCTAGGGGAAGCTGCCCTAAAATTAGACAGTAGTTACGGCGATGTTCAGCATCTTAAGGATAATCTTTGGGGAGAAAAGTTGATAGAAGATACCCAAATATTCTTAGCCGTTCCTCAAATTCGTGCTATTCTTGATACCTTTGAGGAAGAATCTTGATGAGTCAATGGCTTTTAACTCACTCGATCATTTACTTAATCATTTAACCAATAAAGCTGAGTGGTCAGAATATCAGCGATATCAGGCTGTCTGTGATGTTTGGCATAGGATTATTCAGCCAAAGGTTGTTGTTCACACCCGTCCTCTGTCTATCCACCGGAATATTTTTTGGGTAGCGACTTCTAGTGCTGCTTGGGCCCAGCAGCTATCGTTACAACATTATTCTCTACTTAAACAACTCAATACTTACTTAGCAACTGAGCCATTGGCTAATATTCGTTTTTCTTCAGCCCAATGGTTTCAGTCTCAAGGGGATCACAAAGATTTACTTAGTGATTCTTCTGTTAGCTTATCTTCTCATCCTAGTTTTCTAGAATCTTTAGCATCCTATCAACATACTGGGATGAAAACGACTCAAACCCCAGAGGAAGCCTTTCAACAATGGTCTAACACTCTGCAAAGTCTTTTAGAAGCAAGCCCCCTCTGCCCTCAGTGTCACCGTCCAACACCTCAAGGTGAACTAAAACGCTGGTCAAAATGCTCTCTGTGCATGATCCAAGATTTACCCTGAAAATTTCCTTTGAGTTTGCACAAATGATTGATTTCGTGAGAGTTTTAAGGCAATTTGTTTTTAGATTGCTTTTAATTCTATCAAAATTCCCTTTAAACAATCTCGTTTTTTGTCTTGATCCCTAAAGGTTTTTCTCAAAAATTCGTTAAATTACTAAAAATTACTTTATTAAGGTTTTTGCCCAAGCGAAAAATAATATTGATTTTTATGAAACAAATATTAAAAAAGTCTAAAGAGGGAAGCAGGAGTCAAAACAATGAAATCCAATTAACACCGTCATTCGCCTCCGTCAAGAGCAAGAGACTGATATTACATAATGAAAGTATATATGCTGACTCAAAAAGTCTAAGAGATTACTCCTTGTCACAAACACTTTATGAAAACCACTAATTGTCTAACTTCATCTTGTCGTTACTGCCGTTTTTATGAAACAGAAGGCCGTCGTGGGGGAATGTGTCAACAGTTGGGAGTTCCTGTTCGAGCCGAATGGAAAGCTTGTAGTTTAGCAGCCTCTCCTTTCACCACGACTTGGGAAAGTCTTGAAAGTGTTGTCAAGTTAGAAAATTCCCTAGTTTTGGAATGTCCTGTTGATCAAATAACCATTAAGCCAAGAAGAGTATCGATCATTGAAGAATAAAGAAAATTTTTGATGTCCTAATTAATGACGACTTTGGGAATTAGTAATTGAGAGTGATTTTCTGCCTTGAAATTGGCAATCCCTAAAAATGTTCCAGCTTCATTACTAACTGTTGCAGTTTGGGGCAAAGAGGCAGTATCGACAGAATTATAGGGTATTTTTTGTCCGTGGCACCAGCGTTTTCCTTCTTCTAAAGATAGGATAATGCTTGGTAAATGTTGCAACAATAATTCTGGTTTGAGTAAAGAAAAAGTGCCTTGTTCAACTTGCTTGTTTAATTCTTCTAAAGTGATAGTTTCTGATAAGACCATGCCGCAACTTTCAGTTCGTTTTAATCCAGCTAAAGTTCCTCCAATCTTTAATTTTGTACCAAGATCTCTGGCGATCGCCCGAATGTAAGTTCCCGGGCCACAATGAATTTCAACGTCTAGTTCGGGAAATTTTCCCGGATACCACGCCAAAATTTTAATTTTACTAATTTCTACTGTTCTCATCGGAACGTCTACTATTTCCCCTTTTCTAGCTAACTCATACAATCTTTTTCCGTCTCTTTGAATGGCACTATACGCTGGGGGAATTTGTTCAATGATTCCGATAAACTGATTTAATAAAGGCTGAATGTCTTCTAATTTTAAATTAGGAGCAGGTTGTGTGTGAATAACTTCTCCTTCAAGATCATCGGTTGTTGTTTGCATCCCCAGACGAATTTTTCCATGATAAGCTTTATTCTCTGGCAAAAATGCCAATAAACGAGTAGCTTTACCCACTGCAATGGGTAAAACCCCTGTTGCTGAAGGATCAAGCGTTCCACCATGTCCCACCTTTTTAAACTTGAGAAGTCGTCTTACCTTGGCAACACAATCATGAGACGTTAATCCTGATGGCTTATTCAGTGGGATAAATCCTAACATAAAGCAGTTTCCATGACGAGAGAACAGACAATTTTTAGCTTTGAGACAGGAGGCTGATAATTGGCCAAGGTTTTGCTATGATAAAAATTAAAGATTGATGAAGTTTTATTAAGACCTTTGACAACTAACTTGCAGCCTTATCATAAAAACACTTTAGCCCATCCATGGCACGCCTTAGATATTATTTGGGAGGGCGGTGAAGATATTGTTAAACAAGGGTTACCCCATGCTCAATTATCCCCTGCGTGGCAAATTTTATTACTTGGGGATGGTTCTCCCACTCGTCATTTACAATTACTGACCAAAGAAAAAACAGAAGTAGATCTGATTGATATGTCTTCTATTGGCAGGGAAGATGATGGGGCCCCGTTACAAGTTAAGATTGTACCAGAACCTCGACTACGGAGACAGGTGTGGCTACGAACCGCATCAGGACAAAAATTGGCTTATGCTACGTCTTGGTGGGATGCTAATCATGTAGATGAATACTTACAAAACCGTTCCCTACCGATTTGGGAGAGTCTTTCCCGTTTACATACAGAATTATATCGTGACATTCAAGGGATTTATTATGGTCAGTCTTCTGCTTTAGCATCAGTATTTGGGGAGAAAGGGCCATTTTGGGGAAGACATTACTTATTCTGGCATGATCGTAAACCATTGACCTTAATTTATGAGGTTTTTTCCCCTTACCTATGCAAGTATTTAGGGAAAATGAACGGATAGGGTTCAATATTTTTCTCTTTCTTCTTTCAGGAATTATGAGAAGTTACTTTTCTGATAATTAAGATGCAAGGTGGATAATGCTTGTCAAATCACCGAATTTCTTGACGTTTTATGAGCATTCTCCACCAAAAGTTGCGAAAAACTTAACTATGGTTGCGACAGTCTTCAATTAATCCATCAAAACCATCCCAAATTTGTTCATCTGTCGCTTCTACTAAACCAAAAGCAAATTTAGTTTTTTCTTCAATGGATAAGACTAAAAGATTTTGTGACGGTTCAAATTCGTAACTTAAGGTTGCTGCCACTGTTCCATCGGAAATCATTGGCTGATTTCTGACTTTGAGTTCGA